>NZ_JBINJD010000108.1:0-17274 GCF_043951915.1 Alienimonas sp. DA493
CGGGAACCGCCCGCCGGCCCCACGGTCTCACCGTGCGGCCCCGCCCGCGTGAGACCGGCGTGAGACGTCTCGTCCAAGCCCCCTAGCGGAAGAGGGCCTACGTCACGTTCTCACACTTTTTCCAAAACATAGATACCGAACAGTACTACCGGTACACGATGAGCGGATCTCTATCCCGCTGTGGCGGTGAGACCGTGAGATATGTTCCCGGTTGCACGCCGCCGCACCGTCCGCCCGACTGACACAGTTCAATTCGGCGGGCCGGGGCCGTCGAAGGGACCGATCCCGACGGTCGACGCGACCAGCCTGCGGGGGGGGGGGGGCGACGCTCAGGGCTTTCACGGACCGGAGAGCGGCGTGGGGCCGACGGGAAGCCGCCGTCGACAGATTCGCCGGCCGTCCGCCCTTGCTGCCGAGTTGCCCCGTCCCCCAGGGGGCGTAGGCGGAGAGCCGCGGCCGGATGAGCATCGAGCCGGCGTCGCAGACACCGTAGTGGCGACGACCGGCGGGCGGGGGTCGGGCAGAAGCCGCTGAGCCCGGTGGTGAGGTACAGCGTGTCTGCGCTGTCGCCCGCTGCAGTCACGGCGCTCCGCCCGGGCCGCGTCTCTCAGATGCCCACGGAGGTAACGCGGGCCCCCCGCCGCCGCACGCCCTTCTCCTGTGGAACCCCGCCCCCGCCGGCCGCCTGCCTCATCGCCGCCGCGGTCGGCCCGCCGGCGCCCTTCGGAAGCCCCCGCAGCAGCACGGCGAACAGTTCGCCGCGGACGGCGTCCACGTCGGCCCTCTGGATCACCGGGATCTCCCCGCCGGCGCCGGCACGGGCCCTGGCCGCCCGGATCGCGGCGTCGGTCACGACCCGCTGCAGCGCGTTCACGCAGTTCGTCAGGGCCTTCGCCGCCTCCGGCGTGACGTTGGCGCCGTCCGGCCCGAAGGTCCTGCGGGAGTTCGGCAGGCCCAGCTTCCGCCGGCGGCTGTTCGCCGCCCCCTCGGTCCGGCCGGTCGCCTTCGCGAACGCCGCGTCCGTCGTCGTCAGGAGCAGGGCTTCCTCGTCGGCGGTCCAGGCTCGGCCGGCCATCGGGACGGTGGCGTTCGTCGTCATGCTGCTGATCGGCGGCGGTGTTGGACTGGGTCGGGCCGCACGCATTCTCGTCCGGCAGTGCGGCCGCGCAAGCGGTCGGAGCCGTCGGCAGGTCGGACGGGCGTAAGGTGCGGGCTAGCGGAGCGTCGGGACGTACCGCCCGGCTGCGTCGTCCGGTGCCGCGCCGGACCGCTCAGTCGCCGAAACGTCCCCCTCGGAATCGCTGGCTGTGGCTGCCCCCCGTTCGTCCTGCCGTGGGCTCGGGCGCGTCGCCCACGGTCCTCTCGTCCTCCCGGTGCTTCACCTCCCGCAAAATCACTGCCGGGACGACGCGGCGACCGCCCCGGCCCGTTCGGCAGCGACCTGCGGCTGACGGTCGGTCGCCCCGGGCTCGGGATCGTGCCGCCCGCGGCGGCGGCGCTGTCCCGTCGCTGTTCGCCAGGCTGTGGACCCTCGTAGTTACCGCGATTTCCGTTATCGTGCGGATGTCGATTTCAGACGAGATTTCTTGGACCAGGCGGCTGATCTGAAAGCTTCTGTTTCGCGAAACGTAACGCGTTATCCGATACCGTCGCGGCGACGCGGTTCGGCGCCGTAGGGTGCCCGGCATGCCCGCCGCCCGGCCCCCGGACGACCCCGCCCGAACCGCCCGGCCGCGGGGGGCCGGCCGGCCCGCTCGCAAGACCCGCTCGCCCCGCCGTTCCGCCCCGCAGGGACCGCACGCGGCACTGGCGGGGCGGGTCACAGAGGTGCTGTTCACGCTGCACGGCAGCCAGTCCGCCGCGGCCCGGGCGTGGGGCGTGCCGCAGCCGCGGATCAGCGACGCCCTCGACGGCAAGACGCCGCCCGCCGTCTGGCTGCTGGAACGACTGGCGGCGGAGGGGGCGGACGTCTCGGCCCTGCTGACCGGCCGGCCGGCCCCGGTCGCGGCGGTCCCGCTCCTCGACCGGTTCCTCGCCGGCCGTTCGGCCGGGGCGACCGTGCTGGACGCACATCACGCCCCGGCGGAGTTCGCCGCGATCGGCACCTACGCCGTCCGGATCGACGAGACGCTGGCCGCGGCGACTTTGGGCGGGCCCGCGGCGGACCGGCCGCGGGCGGGCGACACGGTGGTGGTCGCGGCCGACCTCGAGACCGTCGTGAACTCCATGCGGGGCTTGGAGACGTCGAGAACCCGCCGGTCGCGAAAGCGGACCCCGCTCCCGCCGCCGGTGGTCCTGCTGGGCGGCGTGCCGACCCTGTCGCTGGCCCACCGGGTGCGGCTGGCCGGCAGGGCGGAGGGGGCGTCGCTGAGGCTCCCGCTGAGGACGGACCCGCCGGCCGACTCCGCCGGTCTTCCCGGGTCCGCCGCGGGGGCGCTGGACGCGGTCGGGTTCGTCGTGTCCCGCACCGGCCCGCTCTCGCGGTAACGGTTCCCCGCGCCGCACCGTCCGAAGGCCGCTCCGTTTCCCCCCGGAGCGGGGCTCGATTCGCAGGCCCCGCCCCTGGTCGCTCGACCGCAGCGTCCGCGGCCGGCCCGCCGCCTCCCGCCGGCGGTCGTCGCCGAAAATGGAGATTGAGCGGCGGCGACCCTCGGCGGTCGCCCTTTCGCCCAAGAATTCCGCCAAAACGCCGCCGGCGGCCCTGTCGCGGCGGAGCGATCGCGGGGTCTCCCGACCCCTGGAGCGTTACGATAACCGCGGCCGCCGCCCAGCGGGGGGAGGCCCGAGGGGGCGGTGCCCCCTCGGGCCTCACACGCCGCCGGCCGTAATGCGTGGGAGGACGCCGCTCCCGGCCCGTGCCGAAGCCCTGTGTCGACTGGGACCACCCCGTGGAGCGTCTCGGCAGACGGGACGGCCGCCGAGGGAGGGCCCCGCCGCCGGCCGGCCCGAACGCGTCGTTGCGATCGTCCACACCCGGCCGGAGCCGATTGCGACAGCGGGAAGGTGGCGAACCTGTCCCGCTACCCGCTGACCGGCGCCGCGTAGTTCGACCGCACCCCGAGGGCGGCGCCCGGCCCGGGTACCCGGCGGAGCGGCGGCCGGAGCGGGCCGACCTCGGCGGGATCGCCGACCTCGGGGTGGGTCGCGGGTTCCTCGCCGCCGACGTGGCGGAGCTGGGGCTCACCGCCGTCGTGACCCGCCTGAAGAGCGCGGGCGGGCGAGGCAGACAAACGCTTCGCCCGCAGGCGGTCGCGCATCGACGGCGCAACATCTTCTCGCCCGGCTGACGGCGGTCGCGAAATCAACGCCCGTCGCGCGGGAACTAAGACGGGGGAACCGGCGAAGACGATTACCGGTTCCGATCCCGCCGGCGGTAAGCCCGACCGCTACGCCCACACCCCCGCGTCTGAAAAGCTGGCACTGTTGGACGGTCTGCGCCCGCGACGTCTCGCACGCGAGAACGGGCGGTTCATCAGTCGGCGTCCCTCGCATGGGAAATCTCCGTGCCCGGGCACGGCCGGCGGACGATGTGCCGTCAGTCGGCAGGGCGGCGCAGTGTAGGACCGCCGAGCGCGTTCGACGTCGGCTTGGATGGGATTCCCGCATCTCGCCTCGCTCCGCTTGGTCGTCCGCCGCCCGGGTGTGTTCAGTGCGACGGCGCAATTGTCGGAACGACAACGGCTCCCGCGGTTACCGGAACTGTGGACCGCGTTCTTCGTCGCGGCGATCCGGCTGGACCGCAGGCGTTCGGATCACGCTCGCCCGCCGAACCTCGTCGCCGGCACGGGGCGTGCGAAGGAGTTCCCCGTTCCGGCCGTCGCCGGAGCCGAACGACGACAGAAAGCACGAAGGATCCTCAGATGAAAACTCTGATCTCGACCGCCGCCCTCGCCCTGCTGACGGCGAGCGGCGCCGCGGCCCAGTCCGCCTACGACCCCCACGCCGGTCACGATCACGGCGATCATGCCGGCCACGACCACGGGGACCACGCCGGACACGAGCACGGCCCCGTCGGCGACGATCACGCCGGGCACGACCACAGCGGCCTGCACGGCGAGCACGCGGGGCACGACCACGGCGCGCACGGGGGCGAACTGGACCGCTTCGGGAGCGTGCGGGTCGAAACGCTGCTCGACCGCACCGGCCTGCATTTCTGGCTCACCGACGCCGGGGGCCGCGATCTGCCGTCTGACCGTGTTCGCGGCGTCGTCGCACTGCGGGTCGAGGGCAGCGAGAAGCGGTACCGGTACGAACTGACCGCGACCCGCGACCGTGACGGACGACCCGAGCCGCTGGCGCTGCCGCTCGACCTCGGCAAAGTCGCCGGCCGGCGGGTCGCCGTCGCCGTGCGGTTGGACGGTGTGCCGGGGGCCGGGCCGGACGGGATCGTCGTGCGGCAGGCGACCCGCATCGCCGCCCCGCCGGCGGTCGGACGCCCGGCGCCGGCGACCGCCGCCGACCGCGCCGCGTTGTACGACCAAGCCGTCTGCCCCGTCGAGGACCGCCGGCTGGGAACGTTAGGGACCCCGTGGAAGGTGCCGGTCGGCGATCGGGCGGTCTTCGTCTGCTGCGAAGAGTGCGTCCGCGACGTGCAGGCCGACCCCGCGGCCTTTGTCGCCGACGCGTCCCGCGATCAGGTCCGGCGAGGGAGTAACTGAAAGTCACGACGTACCGGCGGTCGCCCATGACGGGCGGCGGTCGGTTCGCTTCCGTAACGGGCCTCGTTCAGACGCTGCCCGGTTCCGCTTGGCGGCAGAGCCGCGGGTCGTAACGGCGTTCGATCTGCACGGTGGCGTGCTCGATCCCGAACCGGTCGTGCAGGGCGCCCGTCAGCTCGGCGAGGAAGCCGTCCTCGTCCCCCGGCGCGCCGGGCCCGCCGCCCCCGTCGTCTCCGGCCGGCAGCGGCTTGAGCAGGTGGGCGGTGAGGGCGGTTTCGGTGCTGCTCATCGCCCAGACGTGCAAATCGTGGACGTCCGTCACGCCGGGCCGGGAGAGCAGGAACTTCCGCACCGCCGGCACGTCCACGCCGGCGGGGACCGCCTGCACGGACAGGTCGAACGCCTCCCGCAGCAGGCCCCACGTGCCGATCAGGATCACCGCGGCGATGACGAGGCTGGTGACCGGGTCGATCCAGTCGGCGCCGGTCCAGCGGATCAGCAGCCCGGCGACGACGACGCCCACGCTGACGGCGGCGTCGGCGGCCATGTGCAGGAACGCCCCGCGGACGTTCACGTCCCCCTTCCGCCCCGCGAAGAACAGCATCGCCGTGACGGTGTTGATCGCCACGCCCAGGCTCGCCACGACCACCACCGTCAGGCCGGGGACCTCGGCGGGGTCCGCGAACCGGCCGACGGCCTCCCAGGCGATCGCCCCGACGGCGACCAAGAGCAGCAGCCCGTTGCCGAGGGCGGCGAGGTTCGTCGCCCCCCGCCAGCCGTAGGTGCGGCGGTCGGTCGGCGGCCGCTTCGCCAGGGCGAACCCGCCCCAGGCCAGCAACAGCCCGGCCACGTCGGAGAGGTTGTGCCCGGCGTCCGCCAGCAGGGCCAGCGACCCGGACCACAGCCCGTAGCCGGCCTCCACGGCGACGTACAGGACGTTCAGCCCGACGCCGAGGGCGAAGGCCTTCCCGTAATCGGCGGGGGCGTGATCGTGACCGTGCGAGTGGTTGCCTGTCATCGGGCGAGCCGCTCCCAAGCGTCGGTGTCGCGGACCCAAGGGCAAGCGACGAACGCCGCGTACCCCAGCGCCAGTAAAATCACGGCGGCGAGCCACGGGGGCCGCCCCCTTTTGATCGAATCCAGCGCAAACCAGAGGAAGAAGTACCAGAGGACCGCCTCCAGTACTCCGGTGACGATCACGAGTGCGTTCATCGGAGTGGGAATATTCGGCGTCGGGTCAACGAGGGGGCGCGAGGGGCGGATTCAGTCGTCGGCGGAAGGCTCGGCGTCTTCGTCCGGGGCGACGTTCAACGCGTCACGGCCGGCCTCAAAGCCCTCCCACGCGACGTAGGGCACGATCAGCAGGGCCGCCGCCGGGTCCGCCCACCACCAGCCCAGCCACTTCGCCAGACCGAGGCCGATCAGCACCACGACGGTCTGATATTCGCAGATGAGGGTGTCGATCGCGTCGTACTTCAGCGCCGGCGAATCGAGCTTCTTGCCGTAGCGATGCTTGGCCCACGCCAACGCGGGGTTGACGACCAGCGAGACCAGCAGGATGCCGATCCCCCACCAGTTGAAGCCCGGCGGCTCCTGACGGAGCAGTTTGCCGATCGCCTCGTACAGGATGAACGCCACGGCCACGGCGAAGGCCCCGGCGAGCACGCCGAGGGCGACCTTTTTACGCCGCAGCACGCCCCGGCGGCCGAGGCCTTTCTCCTCCCCGCGCAGCCTCCAGATGAGCGTGCCGGCCGACACCGACTCCACCGCGCTGTCCGCCCCCCAGCTGACGAGCGCGGAACTGCCGGTCAGCAGACCGGCGGTGACCGACACCCCGACCTCGGTCAGGTTGTAGGCGAGGCTGGCGACCTCGACCCAGCGGCCGCGGGCCAGCAGGCGGCCGCGGTCGTCCGATCGGTCGCCGTTCGCGGGTTCGTTCGCTTCGTCCATAATTCCAAATTTTTGGGACACGACACCCCCGGAGGCCGGTGCGGGCCGACCCCCGGGGGCTCGGACGGCGCCCCCGCGGCGAGTTCGCGGCCGGGGCGCCGTGCGATCAGGCCGACGGCCTCAGTGCCCGTGTCCCCCATGGTCGTGGTCGTGGGCGACGTCGCCGCTGTAGGCGCGGCCGTCGATCTTGACCATCAGCTTGGCCGTCCCGCCCTCGCGGTCCAGATGCTCGGCAAGTTCGGCGTCGGAGGAGACGAACCGCGAGGACCGCCCGTCCGGGTCGCCGGCGTCCGGGTCGGCGGCGAGGGCGAACGACTCCCGGTTCCCGTCGTGCACGACCGTCACCGTGACCTCGGCCGCTTCGATCGGGGCGGGGGCGTCGGCGTGGTCGTTCAGGACGTAAATCGTGACGGTTCCGGCCGCCTCGTCGTGGATCAGTTCGCCGTGGTACTCCTCGTCGCCCAGTTCGATCAGCCCGCCGCCGTGCGGGCCCTCGGTCGGGTGGGCGTGGTCGCCGTGGTCGTGCCCTTCGTGATCGTCGGCGAGGGCCGGCGGGGCGTCGTCCAGCGCTAGCGGTTCGTCGGTTTCCGCGGCGCAGCCGACGAACGCGGCGGAGGTCGCCAACGCGAGGGCGGAGGCGAGAATCTTGGGGGCGGTGTTCATCCTGTTGTCTTTCAGAGTCGGGGATAGCGGGAAACGGCCCGCCCGGAGGCGCTCCGGGCGGGACGAGCGGGTCAGTGGGCGTGACGGGTCTCGAAGCCGTTGGCCTTCAGCCAGTCCTCCCACTGGTGGGCCTTCTCGTGGGTCTTCAGCGAGATCTCACGCCACTCCGGGCAGCGGTGGGAGACGTCCGTGTGGCCGCCGTGGGCGCCGGTCTTGACCTCGCAGCCGAGCTTCTTGAGCGTCGCGGCGTGCTTCTGGGCCTTCTCCGCGTCGTCGAAATGGGCGGACTGCCATTTCTCGGCCCGGTAGGCGACGACCTCGTCGGCGTAGGCGTCGGCCGGCGCCGCGGCGGAGGCGGGCGACGCGGCCACGGTCAGGGCGAGGGCGGCGGCGAACAGGGGGAACAGTCGGCGGTTCATGGCGAACTCCTTCTCTCAGGGGACAGGGGAAAAGCGGGCGGCGGGGGACCCCGACGCCCGGGAAAAACGCTTCAGACGGGCTCGTCGGTCTCTTCGGTGAGGGCGACCGGGGCGCCGCTCTCGGCGGCGAGGCGGCGGCCGGCGGGGCGGCCGACGGCCCAGAACAGGGCGGGCCGGACCACGAATTCCGCGGCGGTGCTGGTCAGCAGCCCGCCGATGATCACGGTGGCGACCGGGTAGAGGATCTCCTTGCCGGGTTCCCCCGCGGCCAGCGCCAGCGGGACCAGCCCGATGCCGCTGGTCAGGGCGGTCATCAGCACCGGCGCCAGGCGCTCCCGGCCGGCCCGCACGACCATGTCGCGGGTCCAGTCTTCGCCCTCGTATTTGACGAGGTGCAGATAGTGGTTCAGCAATAAAATGCCGTTGCGACTGGCGATGCCGGCCAGCGAAATAAATCCGACCAGCGCCGCCACCGTGACGGTCTGGTCGGTGATCACCAACGCGATCACCCCGCCGACGAACGCCGTCGGCAGCGCCGCCATCACCTGCAACGCGAAGTTCGCCGATCCGAACAGCGTATATAGGACGAGGAACACCCCCACGATCGACACCGCCCCCAGCAGTCCCAGCGTGCGGCTGGCGCTCTGCTGACTTTCGAACTGCCCGCTGAACTCCAGGAAATAACCGGACGGCAGCTCCACGTCGGCGAACCGCTCCTTCACGTCCTCCACGACCTCGACCACCCCGCGGCCGGAGACGTTGGCCTGCAGGATGATCCGGCGCCGGACGTTCTCCCGGTTGATCGTGTTCGGGCCGCCGCTTTCATAAATCCGGGCGACCGACTCCAGCGGGATCTGCCCGCCCTCCGGCGTGGTGAGGGTCAACCGGCGGAGCACGTCGAGGTCCTCCCGGAACGGCTCGTCCAGCCGGACCAGCAGGTCGAATGTCCGCTGGCCGATGAGGATCTCGGAGACCACCTCGCCGTTCATGGCGGTCTCCACGAATTCCATCACGTCCGCCGGCCGCAGGCCGTTCAGCAGCAGGGCGTCGCGGTCCAGTTCGATCCGCAGCTGCGGGATGCTCACCTGTTGTTCGAGCTGGACGTCGACCACCCCCGGGACGCCGGACATCGCCGCCTGCAACTCCTCCCCCTTGCGGCGGAGCAGGTCGAGGTCGTCGCCGTACAGCTTGACGCCGATCTGCGCCTTCACGCCGCTGATCATGTGCGAAATGAGGTGGGCCAGCGGGCCCTCGACGCTGCCGGTCGCCCCGGGGACGTCGGCGATCGCCTCCCGCAGGCCCTCCAGGGCGGCCTCGCGGTCGGTGTCGGGGGCGAACTCCACGATGATCTCGCTGATGTTGACCGTGACGGCGTGCTCGTCGAGTTCGGCCCGGCCGGTGCGGCGGACCAGCGACCGCACGCCGTCGACCGCCAGCAGCTTCTCCACGACGGCCCGGCCGATCTCGTTGCTCGTGTTCAACGACGTACCCGGGTACAGCACGACGTTCGCCTGCATGGCCCCCTCGTTGAACGGCGGCAGGAAGTCCCGCCCCAGCGTCGACATCCGCACCCCGGCGAGGGCCACGGCGCCGGCGGTGACCAGCAGGATCGGCCAGGCGAGGGCGGTCGCCCCGCGGATCGCCCCGCCGGCCGCCCACTGCAGGCCCCGCAGGAAGGCGCCCTCCTCGTCCCCGCCGGAGGCGAACCGGTCCAGCGCCTCCACGCCGAGCCAGAACGCCGGGGCGACGGCCAGCGTCCACCACAGCGGGTGCGAGGGGCGCAGCGCCTCCGCCCCGAAGATCTCGGCGGCCCGCGGGGCGATCCAGTAGAACGTCGCGCCGCTCATCCCCAGCCCCAGCAGCGGGGCGACCGCGTGCCAGCCGCGGTTGCCGACCAGCAACAGGGAGCACAGCGCCGGCGTGACGGTCAGGGACACGGCCAGCGACGCCAGGATGCTCACCACGTACGCGGCCCCCAGCGGGGCGAACAGCCGGCCCTCCATCCCTTGCAGGGCGAACAGCGGCAGGAACACCAGCACGACGATCGCCGTGCCGAACACGATCGAGCTGCGAATCTCCGTGCTGGCCCGGAAGGTCACCACCAGCGGGTTCAGCCGTTCGCCCGGCGGGCGGGCTTTGTTTTCTCTCAGCCGGCGAAAAATATTCTCCACGTCGACGATCGCGTCGTCGACCAGCTCCCCGATCGCCACGGCGAGCCCGCCGAGCGTCATCGTATTAATGCCCAGCCCGAACCCGGCGAACACCAGCGCCGTCACCACGATCGACAGCGGGATCGCCGTCAGGGTGATCAACGTCGTGCGGAAGTTCAGCAGGAAGGCGAATAAAATTACGACCACCAGCACGCCGCCGTCGGCGAGGGCCTCGACGACGTTCTCGATGCTGCGGTCGATAAAGCTGCGTTGCGAATAGACCCGCTCGATGCGGACGTCGTCCGGCAGCGAGGGGGCGAGGTCGGCCAGCGCGGCGTTGATCGCGTCGGAGACGGCCCGGGTGTCGGCCCCCGGCTGTTTGGCGATCGTCAACACGACCGCCGGGCCGCCGGCGAAGCCGTCCCCGTCGGCCTCCCGGACGAACGCGGAACTGTCGCCCCGCTTCACCTGGGCCTCCTCGACGACGTTCGCCACCTGCTCCAGCGCCACCGACCGGCCGCCGCGGATCGTGACGACGACCTTGCGCAGGTCCTCGGCGGTCGTCGCCCGGCCGAGGCCGCGGACCAGCAGCTCGGTCGGGCCGCGTTCGTCGAGGTAGCCGCCGGTCGCGTTGAGGTTGCTCTCGGCGACGGCCTCTTTCACCTCGTCCAGCGTCAGCCCGTAGGCCCGCAGGGCGTCCGGGTCGACGCGGACCTGAAACTGCTTCCGCCCCCCGCCGATGACGAACACCTGACTGACCCCCGGGATCGTCAGCAGCCGTTGGCGGATCACCCAGTCCGACAGCGTCCGCAGTTCCAGCGGGCCGGTGGGTCGAGTTGAGGGCTGAGAGTTGAGGGTCGAGAGCGACGAGCGGTTCGCGGCGTCTCCCGGTTCGTCCCGCTCAACCCTCGACTCTTCACTCTCAACTCTCAACTCTTCACTCTCAACTCCCTCGCTCCAGACGGCCAGCATCAGGATCTGGCCCATGACGGAACTGACGGGGGCGAGCGTCGGTTTAATGCCCTCCGGCATCCGCTCGGCGGCGAGCTGCATCCGCTCCGCCACGACCTGCCGGTCGGTATAAATATCGGTGCCCCAGGCGAAGTCGACCGTGATGATGCTGATGCCGACCCCGCTGGAACTCCGCACGGCCTCCACCCCGCTGGCGCCGTTGAGGCTGGTTTCCAGCGGGAAGGTGATGAGGGCCTCCACCTCCTCCGGCGCCATGCCGGGGGCTTCCGTGATGACGACGACCCGCGGCCGGTTCAGGTCCGGGAACACGTCGATGGTGAGGCCGGCGGTCCGCCAGCCGCCCAGCCCCAGCACGAGCAGCGCGCCCGCCAGCACGAGCAGGCGGTTGTGCAGGGCGAAGCGGATGATCGCGTTCAACATGGCGGCGGCGGGGCGTGCGGGGCGTCGTGGGAGTCGGGGCGGGACGGGGTCGTCAGTGGTTGTGGCCGGCGTGGGGGTCGACGGCCCCGCCCGCGGCGTTCTTCAGCGCCATCTGCAACTGGTGGGCGGCGCTGACGGCGACCGATTCGCCCGGCAGCAGCGACCCGTCGTCGGCGATCACGACGGACTCGGCGTCCCGGTAGAGCACGCGGACGGGCCGCCGCTCGAACGTGGCCCCGTTCTCCACGAAGGCGTACCGCTCCGCCCCGGCTTCCGCGACCGCCTCGACCGGCAGGACGATCGCCTCGCGGAAGGTCTCGACCGGCACCCGCAGTCGCATCCGCTGGCCGGGCTTGTACTTCCAGGTGAGGAACCGCTCGCCGCCGCTGCCCTGCCGGCGGTCGCTGGCCACCTCGTTCGGCAGCAGCACGTAGAACGGCAGCACCCGCGAGTCCGCCGTCACGCGGTTGGCGACGAACGCGATCTCCAGCCCGGCCACGGGGTCCGAGGGGCCGGCGAGGTTGTCGGTCGGCAGGGCGGTGACGCGGCGGTCCTCCCGGGCCGCGGCGGCGACCGCGGCGGCGTCCCGCTCGAACGCCCGGCCCTCGACGTACAACAGGGACAGGTCGCTCAGTTCCGCGAGCGGCGCGTTCGCGGAGACGGCGTCCCCGGCGTGGGCGGTCAGCCGCTCCACCGTCAGCGGCGGCCAGACCTCGCTGCCGGCAGCGTCCTGCAGGCTGATCCGTCGGGCGGAAACGCCCGCAGAAGGGGTGCGCGGCTCCGCGACGGCCTCCCGCGCGAACAGGTCGTGCCGGCCGTCGTGGCCGGGCTCGGCGGGGTCGTGCGGCTCCGGCACGAGGATCCGGATCTCCCGCACGAGACTGCGGTCGGAGGCGATGCGGGCGACCTGCGCCTCTTCCAGCCCGTGCAGCCGCAGGGCTTCCCGCTGGGCCTTCAGCAGCCCCTCGAGCTTCTGTTTCTCGTACTCCCGCTCCAGCACGACTTTGCCCGCCACCACCCCGCCGGAGACGTTCCGCAGCCGGGCGATTTCCCGCTCCTCCACGTCGAGGGCCTCCAACGTTTTGAGGAACTCCGTCTGGGCCCGCACGATGTCTTCGTGGGTCAGCCGCATGACGAACAGCGGGTCGCCGGGCCGGACGGCCTGCCCCTCGGTGACGAACACGTCGGTGATCACGCCGGTCATCGGGGCGGAGACCTGCAGGTCGGACCGGCCGGGCCGCTGCGTGACGACCCCGGGCACCGTGACGGCGCGGTCGAAGTCGGTCAGCCGGACCTCCGCGGTCCGCAGCCCGATGGTGCCGCGGGCCTGATCGGACAGGCGCACGACCTCGCCCGCGGCAGCGACGCCGTGGTCGTGACCGGCGTGCGGGTCCTCCCCCGCGGCGTCGGCGGCGGAGTCTGCCCCGAAGGCCAATGCGGAGAGGCCCGGCAGCCACCATCCGGCGGTCAGCCAACCGACGAGGAGGAGGGCCGGCACGGCGACGAGCGTCAGCCGCGTCGGAGAAAGATGCAGTTTGCCGAGGCGCACGGGAGCACCGGAGTGGGCGAAGGGGGGAACCGACGCCGGCCGACCGGCTCCGCGGCGGCATATCGCCGGCGGCAGGCCGAACAGGGGCGTGGGGCGACCCGGACCGATCCGGGTCAAGAGAAGAGGGGGCCGTCAGGCCGGGGGCGCCGCCGAGGTCACGGCCGGCGCGCAGCTACGTTAAAGCAGAAAGACCCGCGTGCGCAGGCGGTCGCCCGGACCGCCTCGAAGCGAAACCCCTGACGTTCCACCCGGCGCCGAGCGGAATCCCGGAGCGCCGACGTCCGTTCGCAGGCTCTCGAGAATCGTCGAGAATCCGGCGGCGGCGAGGGCCGGCGGGGCGACGAACGGCGCCGTCAGCCAGATACATTCAGACTCGTTGCACCCGCCGTCGTGCCGGTGGCCCTCGTCGTGACCGTGATCTCCTTGGCCGTCATCGGCGGGCCCGTGCGAGCCGCAACCGTGGGCGTGGCCGACATGGACGTGGTCCGCGGCCGGTTCCGCCCCGCAGGGCGCCCCGTCCGCGTGGGCGTGGTGCAGGCAACACCCCAGCACCGCGTGCGCCAGCACGGCGGCGAGCGTGGTCAGCGGGGTGACGAGACGGAACACGGGCGAACAACGGGTGCAGTGCGTGCCGCGGAAGGTTAGCAGATCGGCGACGGCCGGGAAGCCGGATCGGCAGAATCCGGCCGATCCTCACGATCACTGCCCGCTCAGGGCCTCGCCCCGCAGTCCCACGCCCTGCAAGTTGTCGCCGCCGGCGTCAGGGATCTCGTCGAGGGCGTCGAACAGCAGCAGGCCGTCCACGGCCACCTCCGCGGCGCGGGCGTCGGCGAGGGCGGCCACCCGGGCGAGGTTCGCTTCGAAGTAGCTCCGCCGGGCGGTGAACACCCGCACGATGTCGAACTCGCCCTGACGGTACCCCTCCTCGGTGAGGCTGAGGTTCTCGCGGGCGGCGGGCAGCACGTTCTCCGTGTACCGGGTCACGCGGTTGGTCGCCCGGCGGTAGTCGCGGAGGGCGTCCGCCAGTCGGGCCCGCAGCGCCAACTCCAGCCGATCCACCTCGGCGGCGGCCCGGTGAAGGTCCGCCACGGCCGCGGCGACGTTGCCCCGGTTGTCGTTGAAGACCGGCAGCGGCAGCCCGACCTGAACGCCGCCGATCGGCTCGTCCCCGCCGAACCCGTAGGTCAGCGCCGCCTGCGCCTGCACGTTCGGCACGGGTTGGGCCTGCTGCCGGCAGATCGCCGCCCGCGCCCGCGACACCCGCGCCCGGGCCGCCCGCAACTCCGGCGTCGCGGCGAGCAGTTCGGCGTACAGCGACTCGAACTCGCGGTCCACGACGGGGCTCTCCAGTTCGCCGTCCAGCCGGCCGACGGGGCGGTGCGGCGTGCCCGCCAACGCCATCAGCCGCTGCCACGCCCCCTCGTAGTCCAATTCCGCGTCCCGACGCACGATCTGCACTTCGCCGAGCTGAATTTCCACCTGCAGTACGTCGGGCCGCGCGACCTCTCCGGCCTCGAACAGCTCCGCGGCGGCGGACACCCCCTCTTCGGCGAGCCCGACCAGTTCCTCCGCCAGTTCCAGTCTGCGCTGCGCCCCCAGAGCGACGTAAAACTGGCGCCGCACCCCGTTCAGGACGCGCAGCCGTTGCGCTTCGGCCCGCCACTTCAGCCCCTCGACCTCCCAGCTTTCGACGGCCCGGTTCAACTCCAGCTTGTCGGCGGTCACGAAGGTCTGGGAGGCGAACACGCCGTGCCGCCCGGCGGAGCCCCCTTCGCCGATGTCCTCGGACGTGTAGCCGACGGTGGGGTTGGGGGAGAGGCCGACCTGCGTGAGGATGCCGCGGGCCTTGTCCACCGCCGCGCCGGCGCCGCGGAGGGTCGGGTTGTTCGCGACGGCCGCGTTCTCGACCTCCGCCAGCGTCAGCCCGCCGGCCGGCCGGGCCTCGGCGGGCGCGTCGCCATCGCCCTCGCCGAGGAACGGCAGCGGGGCGGGGGCGGGCGCGGCGACTTCGGGCGCCCCGTCCGCGGTCTCGGCCGGGGCGAGCGCTGATGTCTCGTCCGCGTCGCCCCGATCGAGTCCCTCGTCGACGGACGGCTCCGGCTCCGCCTGCCGGTACGAAACGGTACGCACCCCCGGGCCGGGTTCGTCCTGAACGACGACGGACGCGGCGACCGCCCCGGCGGGCACGCCGTACCCGGCGACGGCTTCGGCCCGTAGCGGACTGCCGGCGTCGAAGCGGTGCGCGGTCAGGGCGTCGCCGGTCCCGCACCCGGCCAGTCCGGCGAGGGCGATCGGCAGCAGGGAGCGGCGGGGAATCATCGGGGCGTCCTTCCGCCCCGACGTGCGGGGGCGACGAGGTTCGGGGCTAACGGACGTTCCAATCGACACGGGCGGCCGATACCCCACCACCGTTTCAAGCCCCCCCTCCGAGACGGCGGCCGGTCGTTCGGTTTGGGCAGTCTGCGGCCGCTCTCTGGCGGCTTCGCGGCCGGCCGAAACCGTTCGTCCGCGGTCGACGTTCCCGGAACCCGTGCTCGGTCTCTACTGAGGGCGGGAGGACGTTCAGCCGGGCCGTGAGTCCGAACGCCCCCCGCGGTCGACGGGAGCCTAGGTGCGACCATTGGCGTGGGTCACGGCGTGTGCCGCCCGGACTGACTTACGAGCGACGCGGCGGCGTGAGCCTCGCGGAGGATGCGGACGCCGCCCCAGAATACGACCGCCGCCACGGCCGCTCCGGTGAGTAGGTCCGGCAGACGGCTGTCGGTCAGCCGCACCAGCCCCCCGGCCAAGATCACGCCGGCGTTCGCGGCCACGTCGTTGACGGAGCAGATCAGCGACGCCCGCATGTGCACGCCGCCGCCGCGGTGCCGGACCAGCAAAGCCAGACAGAGCAAATTCGCGATTAGGGCGGCAGCCCCGACCGACGCGATCGCCCCGCCGGCCGGCTCGCTGCCCTCCAGAAACCGCCGGCCCGTTTCGAGAAGTACGCCGGCCCCGAGGGCCAGTTGCAGCCCCCCGCTAACCGCCGCCGCGGCCGCCCCGCCGCGGGCCGACCGCCCGACCGCCGCCAACGCCAGTCCGTAGACTAAGGCGTCGGCGAGCATGTCGAGGGAGTCGGCCAGTAGCGAGGCGGAATCCGCCAGCCACCCGGCGACCGCCTCCGCGGCGAACATCGCCCCGTTGATTCCGAGCAGGAGCCACAGCGTCCGTCGCTCCAGCCGGGCCGCTTGGGCCGCGCAGCCGCCGCCGCAGGCTTCCCCGGAGGAGTCTTCCGCCCCCGGCGTTCTCTCGTGAGTCATGAGTTGGAGCGTCTCGGCCGGGCGGTCGTTACGGAATGGGGCGCCCCTCAGTTCGACGTCCCTGAAGGCGGTCGAACCGCGCGCCCACGACGGAATGCAAATAGATAGCTCCGCACCCCTCCTGCGGAGGCAGCGTCGGTCAGCCTTTCGGGCGACTGACGCGGGACGTCACGAGAATCCTGAAACGCTCGAATTCCGCCGGTCGGGTTGGGGCGGCGGCGGGCGGTCAAACATTCAGGCGGCGTTCAAGTCGGCGACGATGTTCGTCCGGGCCGCGTGCCACGCCGGCACGACGCCGGCCAGCAGCCCCACCGCGGCGGAGACGCCCGCGGCCGTCAGGGCCAACGAGAGCGACGGCCGGAAGGCGATCGTCACCCCCTCCGCCCCCACGGCCAGCCCGCCGAACGCCAGCGCCGCCGTCGCCGCGGCCGTGCCGACGAGTCCGCCCAACAGGCAAATGAACAGGCTTTCGCAGACGACCAGCCCGAACACCCGCGTCGGCCGCACGCCGAGGGTTTGCAGGACCGCGTGCTCCTTCACCCGGTCCTGCACGGCCATCACCGTCGTCGTGGCGACCAGCGCCAGCACCAAGCCGACGCAGGCGAACCCCAGCCAGTGGGCGAACCCGATCAGGTCCACCAGGTCGGACAGCGTGCTCGCCTGAAAGGCTCCCTTCCGGCGGGTCGTCGTGGCGACCGGCCCGGCGGCGAGGGCGGCGTCGATCGCGCGGGCCACGGCGTCCGCGTCGGCCTCCGGGGCGAGGGCGACCTCGTGCATCGTCACCAGCCCGGCGGAGTCCAGGCCGCGGGTGTATTGCAGGAATTCGAGGCTCGTGAACGCCACGTTCTCCTCCGCGGCCACCGGCGAGGAAAACACCCCGGCCACCTCCACGCTCAGGTCGCCGATCGAAAAGGTGTCCCCCACCGACAGCCCCCGCCGGGCCGCCAGCGACCGGCCGACCAGCGCCGCGTCCCGGCGGCCCTCGAAGGCCCCCCAGTCCCCGGAGAGCAGCGTCAGCCCGCGGTTCTCCCGCAGCTGCTCCGGCTTCGCCCCGTTGAAGACCACGATGTCCAGGCTCGCCCGGCAGTTGTTGGTCCAGACCTGCACCGGCATGACGTCCCGCACCCCGGGCACCTCGCGGATCGTGCGGGCGTAGTCCTCCGGCAGTTTGCTGCTGGTCGGGCAGAAGCGGTT
>NZ_JBINJD010000109.1:0-17171 GCF_043951915.1 Alienimonas sp. DA493
GCGCCGGCGCCGCGAAGTCGGCCTCCTCCGCCAAGTCCGACTCTGCCAAAAGCGAAGCGCCGAAGAAGCGTCGCGGCCGTCCGCCCGGCTCGAAGAACAAGACCAAATCCGGCGGCAAGTCCTCCGCCGCCGGCCGCAAGCGGCCCAAAAACGAGAAGCCGCTGCCCGCCGTCCTCGCCGACGTGCTTGAAGGCAAGTCCGGCATGGCCTTGGACGACATTCACGACGCCGTCGTCGCGACCGGCTACAAGACGTCCTCAAAGAACTTCAAGAACGTCATTTACCAGAACCTCTACAACAAAGACGAGTTCACCAAGTCCGGCGACGGCACCTGGGTTTACAAGCCGTAACCCCGGCTCATCGTCCGACGCCCGCGGCCCCTTCCAGCCGTGAGGTCGGCAGAGCTCAACAACGCCCCGTCGCGCAGCCGCGCGACGGGGCGTTTTCTTTTGGGTCTCCCCTTAGGGCTCGCCGACGCCCACCCGTCGGCGCTCGCCCGGGGGCGTTCTTCAAGAGGCCGTCGCGGCTGGATTCGCGACGCCCGCGCTAACTCTCCGCGATCGCCGGGACGCCGTGGGCGACGTCCGCCCGCCGCGGCGGCGTGAGGCCGAGCTGCCGGTGAATGCTCGCTTCCACCTCGCCCAGCAGCGGGTCCGGGCCGCCGCGGGGGCGGGCGCCGGAGACGGGGATCGCCTCCCCCACGTTCACCCGCACCCGCCAGCGGCCGAGGATTTGAGCGGAATCGTTCAGGTCCTCGTCAATGCGTTCCAGCGTCTCCAACATCCGCTCCGGCGGGGCGTCGTCGGTGAGATAATCGGCGGGATAGAGAAAGTGCACCTGCTGGGCGAAGAACGCCGCGTAGAGCTCCCGCCGCAGGTCGTTCTTTTCCGCCTCCGACGTCTCGGCGGAGACGAGGCTCGGCAGCAGGGCCGTCCGCACGGCCTTCACCCGCGTGATCACGTCGCCGTCCGAAGAAAGCCCCTCCCGCTCCTCGATCGGACGCAGGATTTTCTCGATGAGCGCGGCGGCCCGCTCAGTTCGGTCGCCGGAGGAGGCCTCCCCGGCGAACTGCACCTCGCGGAGGGCCAGCAGCGCCTCGCCCAGGGCTCGCACGCGGTCGATCGTCGGCTGCCGGGGATCGGGCCATTTGCCGAAGCGTTCCTCCAGGCGCCGCAACACCGGCTCCGCGGCGGCGTCGGGGTCGTCAAGGAATTCGTACCGCAGGCCGATCGGATGGATGACGACGCCGGCGTCGGTATCGGCCCGCCCCTCCTCCTTGGCCTGTCGAGCCCGCCGCTTCGCCGCCGACCGGGCGATGACGGCGGTGCCGTCCAGCAGCGGGCCGACGCGGTCGTTCGACAGGCTGACGACGCCCTCCGGGAACAGCACCAGCGGGCGTTCGCCGCTGATCAGGATGTCGATCGCACAGGCCAGCGCCGTCCGATCGTTGCCCTCCCGGAAGACGCTGAACGCCCCGAGGTTCCGCATCATCCAGGCGTTCACCTTCCCGCCTAGCCCGTCCTGATTAAAGAGGTGCCAGCTCGCCATGCTGTAGGTCGGCAGGCCGAGGTGGGTCTGCATGACGCCCAGCGTCATCGGGTCGGACAGCCGCACGTGGTTCGGCGTGAGCAACACGCCGGCGCCGCGTCTGACGTTTTCCTGCAACGCCTCCCCGCCGGTCACCTGCACGTCCGCGATACCGTAGGACGTCCGCAGAAACGTCGGGAGGAACGGGTGGAACAGCTTGACCCAGAACGTTCCCCGGTAGGGGGGAACGAATTGATAGGGCTCCTCGACGATCATCTTCTGCATCGGCCAGCGCACCCTGCGGGAATTGTGTGAAGCCCGAGGCGTCCCGGCCGGGCGCGGCGGACTCTAGCGAACGAACGCCGCCGGCGCCGCCCCCCACGGGGGCGACCGCCGCGGGGGCGTTGACGGGTCGGGACGCCCGCCGGGACACTCTCGCCCCCGCGTCCGGCCTCGGTCGCGGTTCGTTGATCAACCCTACGTCGCCCCCATGCCCGCTCCGCCGGCCGCCGCCGAATTGTTTCCCGGGTACCGACGGGCGCTCGACCGGGTGGAAACGGGGCTGCGGCAGGTTCTCTCCCCGCCCGACGAAAGTGGCCCCTTCGCCGGCCTGGGCGCCGACTGCCCGGACCGGCTGCGGGCCGCGATGCGGCACAGCCTGCTGGCGGGCGGCAAACGGCTGCGGCCGGTGCTCACGCTGGCCTGTCACGACGCCTGCCGGACGAGCGGCGGACGCGATCGGGACCGACGTGACGGCGGCGGGAGCGACGACGCCGAGAACGCCCTGCGGGCGGCCGTCGCGGTGGAGTTGGTGCACACCTACAGCCTGATCCACGACGACCTGCCCTGCATGGACGACGACGACCTGCGGCGGGGTCGGCCGACCTGCCACGTCGCGTTCGACGAGGCGACCGCGGTGCTGGCTGGCGACGCATTGCTGACGCTCGCCTTCGCCGCGACGGGGGCCGTCTCGGTTCCTTCGGTCGCCGCGGGGTGCACCGTGCGGCTGGCGAACGCCGCGGGGGCCCTCGGGATGGTCGCCGGTCAGGTGGCCGATCTGGAAGCCGAAGCCGCCGGAAAGGCCGAAGCCGCCGGGGAGCACGCGGCCCGCACCGGGGAGCAGCTCGAAGCGATCCACCGTCGCAAGACCGGGGCCCTGATCGCCGCGGCCTGCACGCTCGGAGGGTGCGTCGCCGAAGCGGACGCGGAAACGCTCGCCGGGCTGGAGGAGTACGGGGCGAGCCTCGGCCTCGCCTTTCAGATCGCCGACGACCTGCTGGATTTGTCGGCGAGTTCCGCGGATCTCGGCAAAACGGCCGGCAAAGACGTCGCCGCGGGAAAGCTGACCTACCCCGCCCTCTACGGCGAGGAGGGCAGCCGCCGGCGGGCCGCCAACCTGGTCGAGCGGGCCGTGGCAGGCCTGGGCCCCCTCGGCGAAGCCGCCGATCCGTTACGGGCGTTGGCCCGCTACGCCGTCGAGCGGGACCGCTAGGTTCCCCAACCCCCCCGGACCCGTCACAATCTCGTCACCGATCGGCCGTCGGCGTTAGTCGCCGCCGCCGGATCCGGTTCGATATCCGCCCGTTCGCCGGTCGCCCCGCTCCCGTCCCCCCCGCCCCGTGCCGCCCCGCCCCGTGCCGTACGAAATTCTGCCCCGCATCACCGACCCGCGGGACCTGGAGGGGCTGACCGACGCCCAGTTGGACCAGCTCGCCGGGGAGATCCGGGAGCGGCTGTGCAGCATCGTCTCCGATCGGGCCGCCCACTTCGCCAGCAACCTGGGCGTGGTCGAGCTTGCGATCGCCCTGCATAAAACTTTCGATTTCAAGAAGGACCGGCTGATCTGGGACACCGGGCACCAGATCTATCCCCACAAGCTGCTGACCGGTCGGTTCCCGCAGTTCGACACCCTCCGCGAGCGCGGCGGCCTGATGGGCTACCCGAACCCGGAGGAGAGCGACTACGACCTGTTCGTCACCGGCCACGCCGGCGCCAGCGTGAGCACCAGCCTCGGGCTGAAGGCCGGCGACGATCTCGTGCATCCGGACGAGGACCGCAAGAGCGTCGCGGTGATCGGCGACGGCGCCCTGCCCAGCGGCGTGGTGTTCGAGGCGTTCAACAACGCCGCCGGTCTGCAGAAAGACCTGCTCGTCATCCTCAACGACAACGAGATGGGCATCTGCCCGCGGGTCGGCGGGCTGGCCAGCTACCTCGACGCCGCCCGCACCGCCCCCTACTACGACGGGCTGAAGAAGGACGTCGCCTGGCTGCTCAACAAGATTCCCGTCGTCGGGGAACAGTCCACGAAACTGCTGTCGCAGGGCAAAGACGCCCTCAAGCACTTCCTGCACGGCGGGATGCTTTTTGAGGAACTGGGCTTCCGCTACATCGGCCCGGTCGACGGGCACGATTTGAAGACGCTCACCGCCACTCTGGAGCGGGTGAAGCACGTCCGCGGACCGGTGCTGTTGCACGTCCTCACGGAGAAGGGCCACGGCTTCCGGCCGGCGGCCGCGGACCCGGTGACCTTCCACACCCCCGCCCCGTTCAAGCGGGACGACACGGGGCAGGAGGTCGCGGAGATCCGCACCAGTTCCACCAAGGCCTACACGGACTACGCCGCCGCCGCGATTCACGCCGCCCTGACCCGGGACGAGCGGGTCGCGGTGATGACCGCCGCGATGTGCCAGGGGAACAAGTTGGAGACCGTGCGGGAGGACTTCCCGACCCGGTTCTTCGACACCGGCATCTGCGAGGGCCACGCCGTCGCGTTCGCCGGCGGCATGGCGAAGGCCGGCGCCCGGCCGATCGTGGATATTTACTCGACCTTCCTGCAGCGGAGCTTCGACCACATCTTCCAGGAGGTGGCGCTCCAGAACCTGCCGGTCACCTTCATGATGGACCGGGCCGGCCTGTGCGGGCCGGACGGGGCGACGCACCACGGGGTGTTCGACAACTCCTATATGCGCGTCTTCCCGAACATGACGGTGATGGCCCCCGGCGACGCGGGCGAAATTGCGGCGATGCTCGACTTCAGCCTGCAGCACGACGGGCCGTGCAGCCTGCGGTATCCGAAGACGGCCGCCGTCACCGTGGACCGCAACGCCCCGCCGATCGAGCACGGCAAGGCGGAGGTGTACGAACGCGGCCCCGACGGCCTGCTGATCGGCTGCGGGATCATGTTCCCGGTCGCCGTCGCCGCCGCGGAGAAGTTGCGGGAGGAGGGCCTCGACGTGGCCGTGGTGAACCCGCGGTTCGTCAAGCCGATCGACATGGACACCCTCGGCCCGCTGATGGACGAGGCTCCCTGGGTCATCACGGCGGAGGAGAACGTCGTTACCGGCGGCTTCGGCAGCGCCGTGCTGGAAGCGGCGAACGCCCGCGGCGTGCGGACCGACCACGTGCGGATCCTCGCCCTGCCGGACGAGTTCGTCGAACACGGCCCGCGGGAGGAGTTGCTGGCCGACTTCGGCCTCGACGCCGACGGCCTGCGGGCGACCGCCCTCAGCCTCGCCGACCGCAACGTCACGGCCTGAGCGGCGGCCCCCGAGCCCCGACCGTGAGGGAGGGGCCGCTTTGCCAGGTTCGAACGCTTTTCGGAACGTCCACGCAAGGCGGACGTTGGTGAACGGCCCCTCCCTCACGGTCGGGGCTCCGGGAGCGCTCTAAAGTTCGATCACCAGCTTCCCGCCGCGCTCGCCGGTGTCGCCGGCTTCCTGATCGGCGTGGGCGCGGGCGATCTCGGCCAGCGGATAGGTCCGGGCGATCAGCGGTTCGATCGCCGTCACGCCCGCGGCGGCGGCTTGCAGTTCCTCCGGAGCCGCGTTGAACATCGCGAAGCCCTTCAGACTGATGTCGCGGGTATACAGCGCGCCGAGCGGAAAACTCGGTTCGGAGGAGCGCCCGGCGAACAGCACGATCGTCCCGCCCGGCCGCATCAGCGGGACCGCGACGTGCAGGTCCGGATCGCGGTGCCCTTCGAGCCAGACGGAGAAGCCGCCGGCGCCCTGCTCCCGCGAGAATCGGCCGAGCCGATCGGCAAGGTTCGGGTCGCGGTAGTCGAAGGCGATCTCGGCCCCGCGTTCCCGGCAGGCGCTCCGCTTCGCCTCGGACCCCGCGGTCGTGACGACGTGATGTCCCGCTGCGGCGGCCAGCGCCACGGCCGCGGATCCGACGCCCCCGCTGCCGGCCTGCACGAACACGAAGCTGTCGCCGGACTCCCGCTCCGACAACCCGCCGGTGCGAAACAGCCCGAGGTGGGCCGTGACCGCTGCGAGCCCCAGCGCCGCGGCCTGGGCGTCGGTGCGGTCGTCCGGCGTGGGAAAGCAGAGGTCTTCGCGCTCGATCAGAACCTCCGCGGCAGCGCCGTCGCGGGCAATGCCGCGGCTCACGCCCCACACCCGGTCGCCGACGGCGAAGCGAGTGACGGCGGGGCCGATCGCCTCCACCGTGCCGGCCCAGTCGCAGCCGATCGTGCGGGGGGTCTCCTCGCTGATCGCCGGACCGGGGGAGACGACGCCGCCGCGGACGTAGGTGTCGATCGGATTCACGCTGACGGCGCCGACCCTCACCCGCACCTCGCGTTCGCCCGGCTCGCCGGGGTCGGGCAGCTCTCGCACTTGAAGAACCTCCGGCGGACCCGGGGCGGTGAAGACAGCGGCGTGCATGCTCTCGCTCGAGCGGGGGGTACGGGGCGCGGGCGCCGCCGACGGTAGCCGCCCATCCCGCGCCGGGCGACGGAGGGGGAGACCGATCCGCCGGAACGGGTCGTGCGGGTGGCTCCGGCGGGCGGGGTGGCGCCGCCCCCGCACGACCGGACGTTCGCACAGGACCGCACCGCCCCGCGGCCGCGTCCGCCGCGATCGGCGTCCGCGGCTTGCGAAGCGGCCCGACAGCGGACGAATCCTCGATTGCCGTCCTCGTACCCGGCGGAGTCCGGACCGCGAGGACGGCGGCTCGACGCGACCGCGTCGGCGCCTGCCCGCCCCCGGCGGGCCCCCGTGCCGCACGGGGACGTCTATTCACCCGGAAGGATTCGCCCCGTGCCCCGCCTGCTCCCGTCCCGTACGTCGCTCACGCCGCGGGCCTCCCGTGCGGCGTGGAGGCGGTTCGCCGTCGTCGCCGTCCTCGGGTGCGGGCTGACGATCACCGCCGGCGGGTGCGGGGCGACCCGGCAGAAGGTGATGCGGCCGGTGACGGGGGCGATCCGGAGCGTGCCGGGAATGAAGCGGTTCGTCCCGCCCGCCGGCCCGCCGGCGCCGGCGACGCCCGCCCCTCCCCCGCCGACGATCCGGCCGCGAGCGGGCGGGTTGCCGGCGCCCTCCCGCGGCTGGGAACCGGGCACGGGCGATCCCTTCGCCGAACCGCTGAACCTCCGCCCGACCGGCCCGCCGCCGGCCCCGCTGCCGCCCGCGCCCAACCCGCTGCCCGGCGGCGGGCGGCGGCCGATGCTGATCGGCCCGCCCACGGCGGACCCCAGCCCGTCGGAGCGTCTCGCCCCGCCGCTCAACGGCAGTGAGGCGGCCAGCCCGCCGCCGGCCCCCGCCCCGGCCGACCCCAGCGCCTACTACCCGGTCGGCCGGGGGAAGGTGCGGGACTCCGTCTCTTCGCTGTGGCGTCGGATCTCCGCGCCGCTGCTCGGCGGACCGGAGGTGCCCGCGGAGACGAAGCTCGTCTCTCACGAAAAGTCCGAGGGCACGGCGGCCGAGACGGACGAAACGCCCCGGGCGGGCTGGCGGCTGTCGGACTCCCTGATCCGCCTGGGCCGCCCGACCGCCGACGCCGACGCCGAGGTCGCAAAGTAAGGACTCAAGCTCGTACCGGTCGGCGCCAACGCAAAAAACGCCCGCCCCGGGTCGGGGGCGGGCGTCGTCATTTTCGTCGGACTCAACGAGGCCGCACGGCCTGATAGTGCGACGGATCAGTTCTCAGCGTCCTCTTCTTCGAGCTCCTCAGTCGCCCGCTCGTCCTCGCCGTCGGCGGCCTCTTCGGCGGTTTCTTCCGCCTCGGCCTCGGCGTTCTCGGTTTCCTCGGCGGCGGCTTCAGCGTTTGCCTCGGTTTCGGCGGCCTCTTCCTTCATCTCCGCCTCGGTCTCGGCGGCTTCGGCTTCGATCGCCTCGCCGGCGTCGTTCACGCTCTCGGAGATGTCGGCCCGCATCTCTTCGGCGTCGGCCGCCAGACCCGCGGCGGCGGCGTCCAGCCCGGCTTCCGCAGACTCGACGTCCGGGTCCTCAAGGGTGGGGTCGGCGTCGTCGGCCGGCACCACGGGGACAACCGGGGTAACCGGGCGGGCGGCGTCCCGCTCCATCAGGTCCGCTTCGTCGTTCAGCCGGGCCTCGTTCGCCCGGGCTTCGGCCTCGGAGAGCTCCTGCCGCTCTTCCATCAGCTCTTCTTCGGCCTCCGCGATCTCGGCGGCCTCTTCGTCAAGCTCTTCGATCATCTCCTCCCGAGCCTCGTCATGGGCGTCGACGAGTTCCTGGTTCTGCTCGTCGGCCTCTTCGGCGATCTCGTCGACCGCTTCGGCCCGTTCGTACTGCAGGTCCTGTTCGGCTTCGACGACGTCTTCGCGGGCGTCTTCGACGCTCTCTTCGCAGCCGACGGTCAGACCCACGCACAGGGCGGCGGGAAGCAGGAAAGTCAGGCGTTTCATAATGCTCACTGATGATTTGGGGGGGATGGTCCGGGGCGGCGACGGTCGCCGCGATCCTCGGTCCTAACGACGTTGCATGCCGCATGCCAGAGTTCCGGACGCTCGCTCGCGCGACTGGCTTGGCCGCTCTTGCGGGGCGAGGCGGTCGCTCGGCTACCAGTTCGGCCACTTCCCGACCAGCCGTCCGCCGGGCGAAGGCCCCCCCTGCCGAGCCGGGGGATTCAACCGGGGAATCGGCACGGCCGCGAACCGGCGGGGGCCGAACGGCGTCGGAGGACGGCGGGTCGGTTCGCGCACGCGGCGGGCCTCCCTACCATCCCGCGCCCCCGCCCTGCCCCGCGGCCCGCCCCGCGTCCCCGTCCCGATCCCCCGCCCGATGCCCGGCTCCCTGTCGACCTCCCTGCGAACCCACACCTGCGGGGAACTGCGGGAGGGCCACGTGGGCGAAACCGTCACCCTCTGCGGCTGGGTGGCGAACTACCGCGACCACGGCGGCGTCGTGTTCATCGACCTGCGGGACCGCTTCGGGCTGACGCAGCTCGTGTTCGACCCGGACGCCGGCGAGAAGCTGTCCGGCGACGGCCTGAACGCCGCCACCCACGAACTGGCCCGCGGCCTGCGGGCCGAGGACGTCATCCGCGTCACCGGCGCCGTGCACGCCCGCGGCGAGGGCCTGAAAAACCCCAAGCTGGACACCGGCGCCATTGAGGTGCGGGCGTCCGACCTGACGGTCCTCAACAAGTCCGCCACCCCGCCCTTCGAGCCCGGCGCCGAGCAGCTGCCCGGGGAGGAACTGCGGCTCAAGCACCGCTACCTCGACCTGCGGCGGCCGAAGCTCCAGCGGATCATGGAACTGCGGCACCGCCTGGCGAAGGTCACGCGGGACTACTTCGACGAGCAGGGCTTCCTCGAGATCGAAACTCCCGTCCTCGGCCGCAGCACGCCGGAGGGCGCCCGGGACTATCTCGTTCCCAGCCGCGTGCACCCCGGGGAGTTCTACGCCCTCCCGCAGAGCCCGCAGCTCTACAAACAGATTCTGATGGTCGGCGGGACCGACCGTTACTTCCAGATCGCCCGCTGCTTCCGCGACGAGGACCTCCGCAGCGATCGCCAGCCGGAGTTCTCGCAGATCGACGTCGAGATGAGCTTCGTCGAACGGGAGGACATCCTCGCCGCGATCGACGGCCTGATCGGGGCCTTTTCGAAGGAACTCCGCGGCAAAGAGATCGAGCTGCCGCTCCCCCGCCTGACGCACGCCGAGGCGCTGGACCGGTTCGGCACCGACAAGCCGGACACCCGCTTCGGGCTCGAACTGAAGGACGTGTCCGACGTCGCCGCCGAATGCGAGTTCGGCGTGTTCAGCAAAACGGTCGCCGGCGGCGGCAAGGTGCGGGGCCTGTGCGCCCCGGACGCGGCCGCGAAGTACAGCCGCAAGGACCTCGACGGGCTGACGGCCTTCGTCGGCGAGTGGGGGGCGAAGGGGCTGGCCTGGTTCCGCGTCGTCGAAGAAGACGGCGCCGCCAAGTTGCAGGCCCCCACCGCGAAGTTCTTCACCGCCGAGCAGCAGACGGCGATCATCGAACGGCTCTCCGGCAAGCCGGGCGACCTGTTGCTGTTCGTCGCCGACAAGCCGTCGGTGGTGAACGCCGCCTTGGCCAACCTGCGGAACCGGCTCGGCAAGGAACTGGAACTGTACGACCCGGCCGAACTGGCCGCCCTGTGGGTGCTGGAGTTCCCGCTGGTGACCCGCAACGAGGAGGAGAACCGTTGGGAGGCGGAGCACCACCCCTTCTGCGCGGTGCACCCGGAGGACGTGGAGAAGCTCGTCACCGACCCGGCCGCCGTGCGGGCGGAGAGCTACGACCTCGTCTGTAACGGCTACGAAGCCGCCAGCGGCAGCGTGCGTATTCACGATCCGGCCGTGCAGCAGACGGTCTTCGACCTGATCGGGATGGACGCGGAAGAAGCGAACCGCCGGTTCGGCTTCCTGCTGGACGCTCTGAAGTACGGCGCCCCCCCGCACGCCGGCATCGCGTTGGGCTTGGACCGTTGGGTGATGATCCTCGCCCAGTTGGAGAACATCCGCGACGTGATCGCCTTCCCCAAGACCCAGAAGGCGGCCGACCTGATGACCGGCGCCCCCGGCGAGGTGGACGGCAAACAGTTGGAAGAACTCCACGTTCGCACCGTCGCCCCGCCGAAGTGACCGGCAGGGGAACCTGTCGCCCGCAGCGGTCGCTGCGGTTACATTTGTGGTGGAACGTCGTCACGCTCGGGGAGAATCGATGCCGCTGACCGCCGACGCGCTCGCCTCTCCGCTGGCGACCCGACGCGGATTGGAAACCGCCGCCGACCTCCCCGCCCTGCTGGAACGGCTGGGGAGCGTGCCGGCGGAGCGGGTGCGCTTCGACCCATTTCCGGGCACCGGCACCTGGGAGGACGTGGACCGCGTCCGGCGCGAGACTGGCAAACTCTGCGAGTTGATCGACGGTACCCTCGTGGAGAAGGCCGTGAGCGATTGGACCGGCTATCTGGGACTCCGGCTTGGGTCGCTCCTGATGACATTCGTGCTCGAACGAAAACTCGGCGTGTGCCACGGCAGCGACGGCTTCTTCCACTTCGGCGGCGACCTGCGGGCGCCGGATATTTCGTACACCCCGAAGGAGCGACGTCGCGGCGGCCTGCTGCGACACGGCTACAGTGACATGCCGCCGACCCTGGTGGTCGAGGTGCTCTCGCCCGGGAACACCCAACGAGAGATGGCGCTGAAGCGGCGGACGTACTTCGCTCACGACGTGGTGCGCGTTTGGGAGGTCGGCGACGGCGTGGTGACGGTCTGGGAAGGTCTTGATGCGTCCGTTGAACTCCGGGGCGGACAGACGCTGACAGGCGAACCGGTATTGCCGGGGTTCGCAATCGCCGTCGACGACCTATTCGAGGACCCGCTCGCGGAAGACGACGCCCCGAGCTAAAGGCGTCCCACTGGACGCGGCGCCTCCCTCGGCCTGCAATGGGTCGTTCCCAATCCGATCAGAACTCCCCATGTCCGCCGCGCCGTCTGACGCCGACGCCGTTCTCGAATCGCTTCGGGGGGAGGCCGTCGTGCTGGACCTCGCGGCGCCGTGGGTCTACCTCGGCACGTTGAAGTCCTGGGACGCCGTGCACCTGGTCCTCGCCGAGGCGGACGCCCACGATTTGCGGGACACGGCCACGACCCGGGAGATGTACGTGCTCGAAGCCGCCCGCCACGGCGTCGCCCCCAACCGCAAACGGGCGCTGGTGCGGCGGGACGCGGTCGTCGGCCTCAGCCGACTGCGAGACGTGCTGACGTAGGGTCCGCTCCGCGGACCGTCCACACAACGCCCACCCGCGCCAGCCGGCCCGGACTGAGGCGACGGTTCGCAAAGAGACCCCTACGTCGGTTCGAGGAACCCGAGGTGGTGGGCGCAGTGAATCGCGTGCAGCCGTCGGCACTGCTCGCGGGTGAGGCGGCCGAAGAACGGGCTGACGGCGTACTCGCCCTCGTGGGCCGCGAACCGCTCGGCAGCGGCCCGCAGGCGCTCGACGGCGGCGGCCTCCGCGGCCGGGCCGGGGGCGGGCTCGTGGACGGTCATCGGGTCGGTGGGCACGCCGGCGGACATCGCGTCCTTCGCCAAGATCTTGCGCAGCGCCCGCGGCCCCACCGTGTGCCGCAGCGCCCACAGAACCGGCCGCAGCCCGAGCGGCGGCGTCGGGAACCCGTCCACCGCAAACGTCAGCCAGTCCGCCAGGTGGGCGCTGATCTGCGTCAGGTCCCAATTCCCGGACTGGCGGTAGCCGCCCTCGTGCAGCCGGGCGGCCTCGGCGGGGGCCTCGGCGACGGAGGCGAAGGTCAACGTGCGGGGGGCCGGCATCGGGACGGGGAGCGCAACGAAGCGGGGGGTGCGTCGCGAGATTACCCCGGGTGAAAACGCGGCGAGAACGCCCCGATGACGCGGGACCGTTTGACGCCGCCCGACCCCGAGCGGATCGTGCGGTCCGCCCCCGGCTCGGTTGCGATCCGCCGAACCGATTCCCCTCCCCTGTCGGTCAAGCCCGCCGTGCCCCGCCTGCTCGTCGTGGACGACCGCGAGAGCGACCGTCAGAAGGTCGCCAAGATCCTTCGGGACCTGCCGGAGGTCGAAGTCGAGGAAGCGGCCGACCGCGATGCGTTCCTCGCCGCCCTGGAGGACCCGCCGGACATCATCCTGACGGACCTCCAACTGCCGGACATCGACGGCCCCGCGGTGGTCCAGGCGGTCTGCGAGCGCTGCCCGTACGTGCCGGTGGTGCTGATGACCCGCCACGGTCTGAAGGCCCAGGCGGTGGCGGCCCTGGAGGCGGGCGCGGCCAGCTTCGTGCTCAAGAAGGACCTGAAAAGCCAACTCCGACTGACGGTCCTGCAGATGGTCGCCGTCGCCGGGGAGCGGCGGCGGCAGAACCGGCTCGCCCGCTGTCACACCCGGCAGCACCGCGTGCTCGACCTGCCCAGCGACCCGGAGATCATCGGCCCCACCGTGCGACTGGCGAAGCGGATGGTGGAGGAGACCGCCGCCGTTCCCGCCGGACCGGACCGCGTCCCCGCCCGCAACGAGGAGGAGGCGATCGGCTTCTCCGAGACCGACCGCCTGCGGATCGGCGTCGCCCTGGAGGAGGCCCTCACCAACGCCGTCTACCACGGCAACCTCGAGCTGGACTCCGCCCTGCGGGACGAGGATGAGAGCCGGTACTACAGCCTCGCCCGGGAACGGGCCCTGCTTCGCCCCTACAGCGACCGCCGCGTGCACGTCGAGCTGACGGTCGCCCGCACCGGCGACCCGCGCAAACCGGGCGCCGACCACCCGGACGTGCTCGAGCTCCCCCCGTCCGGCCCGAACGTGCGGTTCTACGTCGAGGACCAGGGCGCCGGGTTCGATCCGACCGCCCTGCCGGACCCGACCGACCCGGAGAACCTCATGAAGGCCCACGGCCGCGGCCTGCTGCTCGTGCGGACCTTCATGGACGAGGCGACGCACAACGACAAGGGCAACGCGATCACGTTGGTCAAAACCGCCGGCGGCGCGTCGAAGAACCGCGACTGACCGCCGCCGCGGGGCCGCCGGACGCACCTCGGGGCGAGTTCGTCAAACCGCCGTGCCGGCGGTCGGCGGCGACTGCTACGATCTGGTCGCACCCACCCACGGAGGTCCCCGCGTGTTCCCGTTCGTTCGTATCTCGGCGGCCGTCGCTTCGCCAATGCTGTCGGGCGTCTCGGCCGGGCTGCTCGGCCTGATCGTTTCGCTCGCCCCGGCCGCCGCGCTTGCACAGGAGCGGGCCGTGCTGACGGACGCCCCGGCCGGTACGCACGCGGTGACGCTGACCGTCGCCGCGGAGGGAACGATCACCCCCCGGCATGGGGACGACCCGCTTCCGGCGGAGGTGCGGGCGACCTACCGCTTTCACACCCGGCCGTTGCCGGTGGAGGGCGAGGGTCCGACCGGCCGCCGCAGTCTGCGGTACTACGACGCCGCCGGCAGCGAGTTGTCCGTCGGTCCGCAGCCGACCTACGCCCGCCTCCGCGGCAGCCGGCGGACGGTCGTCGCGACCGGCATGCCGACCGGGGCGAACGTCCTCTCCCCCGGCGGCCCGCTGCGGTACGGCGAACTGGAATTGCTCGACACCCCGCTGGACCCGCTGCTGATCGGCGGGCTGCTGCCGGCCGGCAGCGTCTCCGAGGGCGACGACTGGGAGCCGGCCGAGTGGGTGGGCCCGGCGCTGGCGGGGGTGGAGGCCGTGGGCGAGAACGAACTCCGCTGCACGCTGACCGCCCTGACCGACGCCGAAGCCCGCGGCCGATTCCGCGGCAAGATCGCCGGCGCCACGGACGGGGCGTCGATCACGGTCACGCTGGACGGCACGTTCACCTACGACCGCGGGGCGAAGGCGATCACCGCCGCCACGCTCGCTCAGAAGGTGGAGAGCAGCCCGGGACCGATCTCGCCGGGGGTGGACCTCGCGTTCAAAGCGAACCTGACCCGCACCCCGGAGCCGGACGCCGGCCCGCTGGACCCCGCCGCCCTGCGGACCGCCGCCGAGGCCGTCGCAACGCCCGAAAAGATCGAGGCCGCCGAACGCGTGGAACTGGTCACGCCATGGGGCGCCCGGGCGGAGCTGGACCGGGATTGGCGATTCGTCAATCAGTCCGCCAAGGCGGCGGTGGTGGTGCGGATGGACCGTGGCGCCCCGGTGATCGTGGCCACGCTCACCTCGCTGGAGGACGGCGAAGAGGGCGCCGAGCCGGACGCCGCCGCCTTCGAGCGCCGCGTCCGCCTGACCCTGGAGAAGGCGCCGGGCACGATTGAGACGACCGCCTCGCTGGACCTGCCGAACCCGGACGACGCCGGCCGGGCACTGTTGCTGGTGCGGGTGAGCGGCCAAGACGCCGCCGGCGAGCCGCAGATCCGCGACCACTACCTGCTGGCCGACGGAACGAAGCGGGCCGAGATCGTGTTCGCCTACCCGCCGGACCGCGAGGCGGAGGTGGGCGACCTGGCGTTCCCGCTGCTGGACGCCGTCCGCTGGCGTTAGTCCCAAAGGCGGCGTGCGGTTGAGATTCCCCGACGAATCGGCCAACGCCGGCCGTCTTGTCCGCGTAAGATCGTTGCCCTAGAACGGATCGGACGATTCCTCCCCGCCCTGCCCGACGGCGGGGCGGCGCTCGTCCCGCATTGACGCTCCCGCCCCGCTCCCCGCATCGGACGCCCCCCCTGTGATCGAACCTCGTCCCGCCCGGTCATCCCACGTTCCCTCGCCCAGGGGAACCGCGTCGCCGGGGCGTCTCACGACGGGCGGCCGGTCGTGGCGGGCGGTGCTGATCGCCGCCTCGCTGACCGTCACCGCCGGCCTGGCGGTGCCGCTGTTCGCCCAGAACGACGGCGGCGCCACCACCCAGGCCGACGCCACCACCGCCCGCATGGCGGCGGAGTTGCTGGACCGCTACCACGTCTCCGGTAAGACGATCGACAACGAGACCTCGAAGCGGCTGTTCACCCGCTTCTTCGAGTCCCTCGACCCGGCGAAGCTGTATTTCGAACAGTCCGACCTCGACGCCTTCCGCCGCTACGAGACGCAGTTGGACGACGCCGTCCGCCGCGGCGACCTGACCTTCGTCAACGCCGTCTACGACCGCTACCAGGAGCGGCTCGAACAGCGGGTCGCCTTCGCCCAGCGGCTGATCGACAGCGAATTCGACTTCACCCAGGATGAATCGATCGTCTCCGACCCGGACGACATCGGCTGGGCCGCCAGTCCGGAGGAGATGAACGAGCGCTGGCGGAAACGTATCAAGTACGACGTGCTCCAGCTTCGGTTGGAAGACGAGGCGATGGAGGACATCCGCGAGCGGCTCCACAAGCGCTACAGCAACCTGCTGAGCATCCAGCGGCAGGTCGAACCGGCCGACAAGCTGGAGACGTTCATTACCGCCCTGGCGATGACGTTCGACCCGCACAGCTCCTTCATGAGCGAAAAGACGCTGGAGGACTTCCAGATCTCGATGAACCTCTCGCTGGAGGGCATCGGGGCGGCGCTCCAGAACGAAGACGGCTACGTCACCGTCAAGCAGATCATTCAGGGCGGCGCCGCCGAGGAGGACGGGCGGCTCAAGCTGGAAGATAAAATCATCGGCGTCGCCCAGGAGGGCGAAGCGGAGTTCACCGACGTCGTTGAGATGCGGATCGGCAACGTCGTCCGCCTGATCCGCGGCGAATCCGGCACGACCGTGCGGCTCCAGGTGCTCCCGGCGGCCGGCGGCGAGGTGAAGGTCATCGAGCTGAAGCGCCGCAAGATCGAACTGAAGGACTCCGCCGTCCGCGGCGAGATCTACGACCTGCAGGAGCGCCTCGGGCTGGACCAGCCCCTGAAGGTGGGGGTGATCAACATCCCCAGCTTCTACCGCGACTTCGCCGGGGCCAACGCCGGCGTCGAAGGGTTCTCCAGCACGAGCCGCGACGTGCTGAAAACTCTCCAGGAGTTCCGCGACGCCGGCGGCGTGGACGCGGTCGTCGTCGACCTGCGGTACGACGGCGGCGGTGCCCTGACCGAGGCGATCGAGGTCACCGGCCTGTTCATCGACGAAGGCCCGGTCGTCCAGGTGAAGGACCCGGCCGGCAAGATCGAGGTCCACAGCGACGAGCGCCCGGACGTCGCCTACGGCGGCCCGCTGGTCGTGCTCACCAACCGCCTCAGCGCCAGCGCCAGCGAAATCTTCGCCGGCGCCATCAAGGACTACGGCCGCGGGATCATCGTCGGCGATGAGACGACCCACGGCAAAGGCACCGTCCAGAACGTGATGCCCGTGCCGCCCAAGCAGCTGTTCAACCTGATCGGCAACGCCTCCCAGGGCGCCCTGAAGCTGACCATCCAGCAGTTCTATCGGGTCAACGGCGACAGCACCCAGAACCTCGGCGTCCGCAGCGACGTCGTGCTGCCGGATATGCTCGACCACATGGAGCTGGGCGAGCAGTTCCTCGACAACGCCCTGGAGTTCGACCGCATCGACGCCGCGGACTTCAGCCCGGTCGCGATGGCCAGCCCGGCGATCGCCGCCCGGCTGCAGGAGGCCAGCAAACAGCGGGTCGCCGCCGATCCGGAGTTCGCCAAGACCCTCGAGCGGATCGCCCGGTATGAGCGGGACAAGAACCGCAAGACGGTCTCCCTGAACGAAGCCGAACGCCGCCGGGAGCGGGCCGAACTGAAGGCCCTCTCCGACGACGAGGACGAGGAGGAGGACGACCTCCAGCCCGCCCCCGGCGAAGGCCCGGTGCTGCCGGAGAACGCCTACAACGACGAGGTGCTGCGGATCACCGCCGACTACGTGCAGATGTTCCGCAACGCCGCCACCGCCCAGCGGGCGACCCCGAACCAGCCGGCCCTCGCCGTGCCCGGTTCCTGACGCCGGCAGCGTCTCCAGCGCCCACGTTCGCAGCGTCCCGGCCCC
>NZ_JBINJD010000010.1:0-62798 GCF_043951915.1 Alienimonas sp. DA493
GCGACGGCGCGGCCGCTCCTCGTCGTCGTCGGCGTCTTCGTCCCGGGAGCGGGAGGCGCGGGTCGGCGTCTCGTCGCCCTCGTCGTCTCCGAGGCCGGCGGAGAAGTCGTCCTCGTCGTCCGCGTCCAGGGCGGCGGCGAAGTCGTCCGCTTCCTCAGCCCGCGTCGACTCCGATTTCGAGGAGGACCGACCCCGGCCGCGACCGCGGCGCCGCTTGGGGCGGTCTTCGTCTTCGGAGGTCTCGGCTGCGGCCCGACTGCGTCGGGAGGAGCGTTTGGGCTCCTCCGCGTCGTCGCGATCCGTGTTGCGGGAGCGGGACGAGCGTCCGCCAGAGGAGCGGCCGGACTCCGACTTCGCGCCGCGACCGCCGGACCGGCCGGAGCCGCCGCGGTCGGAGGTTTTGCCGGAGGACGCCTTCTCCTCGGAGGAGCCGCCGCCGTCCCAGTCCCAGTCGTCCAGCGCTTCCCAGAACTCGTCTGCCCCGGCGGCGTCCGCGTCGGCGTCGTCGTCGTCCGCATCGTCGTCGTCAACCTCGGCCTCCTCCGCGAGGACGTCGTCTTCATCCTCGTCGTCGTCGCCGAAGCCGAAGAAGTCCGAATCGTCGTCGTCCTCCACCGGCGGCTTGGCCTTCGCGGCGACGGGCTTCTTGGAGCTGGAGCGGCGACCGCGGCGGGGCTTCTCCTCCGCGTCGTCCTCCTCGTGCTTCTTCGCGGCGGCCCGGGAGCGGCGGCGGGGCTTCGCCTTGGGCTCCTCGTCCTCGTCTTTGGCCTTCGCCTTGGCGGGCTGCGACCGACGGCCGCCGGATTTCTTCGGGGCCGGCTTCGGCTCGTCGTCCTCATCGACGAAGAACCCGTCGCCGAGGTCGGCCAGCGGGTCGTCCTCGTCGCTCTCCTCGGCGTCGTCGAGGGCTTCCACCTCGTCGGGGGAGACGTCGCCGGCGTGGTTCACGCGGGCGGCGGTGGGGGCGGCGACCTCGTCGGCCGCGGTCACTTCGCCGCCCTTGCTTTTGCCCTTAGGCGCCGGCGGGTCGAGGAAGTCGTCGTCGTCTTCCTCGGCGGCGGCGGACTTCGTCAAATCGATTCCGAAGAGGTCCCCGGCGAGGTCCTCCCAGCTGTCGTCAGAATCGGGTCCGGTGGCGGGCGCGGGCATCCCCGAACGCTACCGCCGCCGGGCCAAAGCTTCAACCGCGCGGCGGTCTCCGAACCCGCCGGGTCGCCCCGAGGCCGGACGCGCGGCCGGCCGACCCGGCGGCCCGAGCCGGGGCGGCGCCGGGCCGCTCAGTGAGTCTGCGTCTCCGCCGGGGCGGCGGCGACGCGGGCGGCCTTCCGGGCGGCGGCGTGTTTGGCGTTCGCCCGCGACAGCGCCGTCTTGAACTTCGCCGCCGTGTGGTAGCCCTTCGTCCGGCCCAGCAAGTCCGCCTTCGGAGAGAGAATCACCGCCTGCGGGAGCTGATCCACCTGGAGAATTTCGGACACCTTCCGGTGCTCGTCCACGTCCAGCCGGACGGGGATGAAGCCCTCGGCGAGGGCCTTCTTCACGCCGGCGTCCGACAGCGTGTCGTCGTCCTGCTTGTGACAGTAGTGGCACCACTCCGCCCCGAACAGCACGAGCACCGGCTTGCCGGTCCGGCCCGCCTCGGCGAAGGCGGCGGACAGGTCCGTCCGCCAGACCGGCTCGGCAGCCGGGGTTTTTACAATGCGGACGGCCCCGACGGTCGGCGTCGCGGTGGCGATCGAAACGGGAGCGACCGGGGTCGGGGCGACCGGCGTCGCGGCGGTCGGTGGCGGGGCGGCGGGGGGGGCGAAGGCGGTGAGGAGGAGGGCGGCGGGGGCGAAGGGGTGCACGGCGAGACTCCGTTGCTCGGGGGGACGGGAGGCGAGCGTCTGTCCATCGCTTCGACTTCCGCCGCCCGACGCGACCCCTTCAGGAAGGCCCCCATGGCCCGCCGGCCGCGAGTTCTCGGCCGTGCGCCCGTTTAGTCGCCCCCGTTCGCCCCTTCGTCGGCCGGGGGACCCGCGTCGTCGGACTCCTCCGGAGAACCGGCGTTGCCGTTTCCTTCGTCAGCGTTCGCTTCGTCGGTAGGGTCGGGCGTCTCAGGCGTGCCGGTCGGTCGCGGAGCGGTCACGGGCGTGCGGGGGGGCTCCGTTTCGCTCCCTTCGACGGGGGCCGGCGGTTCCGTCGCTGCCGCGGCGTCCTCCGTCATCGCCGCGTCCTCGGTGGCGGCGTCCGCAGCCGGCTGGGGAGCGGGGGCGGGAGCTTCGGCCGGTTCCTCCTGCGGAGCGTCCGTCGGTTCGTTGCCCATGCCGGGGGAGAGGCCGTTGATGAGGTCCTGCAGGTTGCCGGGGGCTTCGATCGGCGAGGTGCCGGCCGGGGCGGCGCCCTCGCCGTCGGCGGGCTCGGGGGCGGGGGCGTCGGTCAGCAGGGCGGCGGGGCGGAGGGAGAGCTCCGCCACGTCGGCGGCGTCCACCACGTAGTACCAGTCGCCGTAGCGGCGGTTCAGTTCCTCGACCCGCTCCGCGGCGTCGGCGAGTTTGCGATCGTACTCCGCCTTCGCCGTGCGGTAGGCGGCGAGGTCCTGCTCGTATTGCGCCTGAGCGTCGTCGGTCTCGCCGTCTTCGGACGCTTCCTCGTCCGCGCCCGACTCCGCGCCGTCCGACTCCGCGGCCGGGGCTTGCGGTTCGACGGGCGGCTCGCCGAGGGCGGCGGCGTCGAGGCGGGCGGTGACGAACAGGTAGCGGCCGCGGGATTCCTCCTCGGCGTCGGTCTCGTCGTCGCCTTCCTCGTCGGTCTTGCCGTCCGACTTCGCCTCAAGGGTTTTGTACCCCTCGCCGGCGTCGCCGACGGCGAAGTCGTGGGAGGTGCCGGTGAACAACTCGCCGAAGGCGAGATCGTAGGCGACGCCGTCGGCGGCGACGACGGTCACCTCGCCGGCGGCGCCCATCACCCGCGCCCGCCCGTCGGCGACCTCGACCGGGACGAACCCTTTGTCGAGCAGGCTGTCGCGGATCAGCCGCATGGCGATCGGGTTGGCGGCGACCTCGTCGGAGACCCGCAGGTCCGGCTGCAGACCGGCCGGCTTGGGCCGGACGCCGACGATCCGCAGCCCGGTCACGGTGCGGGCCAGTTCGTTCGCGGCGGCCTGATCGATCTGTTGACCGGCGGGGACCGGCGTGTCCGGGGCGGGGGCCCACTCGCCGGCGGCGCCGTCCCGCACCGCCGTCAGCGGGTCGCGGAGCGAAATCGTCCCGGCCGCGGCGTCCAACACCTCCGCGGGCAGCGCGATCCGGCGGACCTCCGAGGCCTGCACGTCCAACACCTGCGGGTCGATCCAGTCGGCGAAGGCGGCGGACAGCCCCAGGTCCTCCAGCTTGGCGATGTAGGTGCTGTCGTCGCGGGGCTCGCGGACGTAGAAGTAGCCGTCGCGGCCCTCCACGGCGTTGCCGATGATGAGGTCCGCCAGCGTGTTGCCGTCGTCGCCGGTCAGTTCGATCCGCAGGCCGCGGCCCTCCAATCGGTCGACGTCCTCGCTGGCCGGGTCGACCACGCCGAGGTCCGCCCAGTCCGACTCCCGCCGGCTCTGCAGGGCGGTCCGTTCGACCGAACCCAATGCCGTGGCGACCTCCGCGAGCTTCTCCGCCGCCTCCGCCGGATAGCCGTAGGGGGAGAGGCCGTACAGGCCCGTCTCCTCGTTGCGGGTGACGCGGAACTCCTGGATCGCGCCGGTGTCGGGATCGAACGCCGTGATCGTGAACCGGCCGATCTTCGAGAGGTTGCCGGCGGCGTCCGGATCGTCGGCGTCCGGCGCGAAGGCGGTGAAGAACGGCGTGCCGACCTGCTCGAACCCGGCGGTCTCCGGCGTGGGGCCGGGCCAGGAAAGGAACGCGGCGACGGCGACGCTGACGGCCGCGACGGCGGCGAAGGCGGCGGTGCGGGCGGTTTCGGTCATTTCTTGTAGGGTCCGCTGTGCGGACCGTTCACTCGGGGTTCCGATCGGGTTGCAGACGGTCCGCACGGCGGACCCTACACGACCCGCTCCGGGTCGAGGTCGCGGCGCTCCTTGAGCAACCGGACCAGCAGGACGAACAGGCCCAGCGCCACCGCGGGGATCGGCGGCAGGGCGACGGCGTAGGCGCGGAAGCGGCCCTCGGCGGCGGCGACGCGGCGCTCCTTCTCGTCCTCCGCCCGCTTCACCGCCTGCCGGAGCGCCTGGTTCTGCCGCTCCTCCTCGAGAGCCAGCCGGCGCTGCTCCTCGCGCTCGGCGGCGGCCAGCAGTTGGGCCTTCGCCTGCGGGGAGAGGTCGTCCCGGGCCTCCAGCGCCTCCCGTTCCGCCTCGAACCGGTTCCGGGCGGCGGCGACGGCCTCGTCCAAGGTTTTCTGGGCGGCCTCGGTCTTCTCCCGCTGTTCCTCCAGGAACCGGGCGGTCGCGGCCTCCACGGCGGTCAGCGTGCGACGGTCCGCCCGGCGCCGCCGCAGCGGCAGGAAGGCCTCCTCCCCGGCCAGCACGTCCACCGCGTTCAGGACGAAGGCGATGTTGTCGAACGCCAGACCCTGCTCCAACGCGTTCGGGTCGTCCCGCAGGGCGAAGAACAGGTCGGAGATCATGTCGAGGTCGCCCACGAATACTGCGTTCACCCCCTTGTCGTCGCCCTGCGCCGGTCGCTGCACGCGGGCGGCGAGCACGCTCGGCTGGGGGGTGGGGTCGCCCTGCGGGTCACGGTTCGGGATGAACACCTGCCCGCCGGCGAACGGGTCGAAGCTGGCCCGGGCGAAGTCGTCCCACTCGATCACCCCGCCGCCGGGGCCGGTCTTCAGCAGGGGGGTGAAGCCCTCCTCGGCGCCGTCCGCCGGGGAGACGGAGCCGGCGTAGAACAGCAGCACCTGGTCCAGTCCCGCGGTGATCGGGCTGTCCGGGTTCAGCTCCTCGACGCTGGGGGTGTCCTCCCGGTCGCGGACGAACAGGTACTCGTCCGTCACCCGGTCGCCGAACTCCGGATAGGGGTTGTACGGGTCGTAGACGATCACGTCGTACGGCCACCGCAGGCCGAGGGCGTCCAGCACGCGGGTCAGGCGGCCCTCGTCCGCCTTGGGGACGGGCGGTTGCTGGTTGAACATCGCCGCCATCCCCCCGGGCCGCGGCTTCGGCAGGCGGGGGGCGTTGGAGATCGTGCCGGTCGGGTTCAGCGTGAGCGGGTACGGGTCGTCGAAGATGAGGACGGGCCTGCCGCTTTCCACGTAGTTCAGAAAGTTCGTCGCCTGTTGCTCCTCCAGGCTGGAGGGAGCGACGGCCAGCAGCACGTCGTACTTTTCGGCGTCGATGGGGCCGTCCGGGCTGACCGGCTCCACGTCGTATTGCAGTTCGAGCTCCCGGACGATCTGCCAGTCGCCCTGGCCGCCGATCAGGTTCGCGTCGGTCCGCAGCACGCCGATCGTCAGCCGCTCCTCGCCGGAGACGGTGCGGACGGACCGGGTCAGTTCGTACTCCGGCAGGGCCCCGGGGCCGACGAACGGCACGACGACCTCATCGCCGGGGCCGGTCACGACCAGCCCGAGGTACACGCTGTCCGTGACCGCCCGGCCGTCGCGGACGGTGACGACCTCCCGCGGTTCGATGCCGAAGGCCCGGGCGTCCTCGGCGGCGTCGGAGAACGGTTCGGTCTCCACAATGCGGACCGTCACCGCGTCGCCGCCGCGACGGTCGAACTCCCGCAGCAAACCGACGAGTTGCTTACGGATCGCCGCATAGGCCCGCGGGACCTGCGGCGAGACGAACGCCTGCACGGTGACGGGCCGGTCGGCGCTGACTTCGTCCAGCACCGTCTTGGTGATCGGGGCGAGGGTGTAGACGTTCTCCGCCGTCAGGTCCGCCCGGGCGGTGGTGCGGCCGGCGAGGACGTTCAACGAGATCAGCAACAGGGCGAGGCTGACCGTCCGGACGGCGTACTGCCAGCCCATCCCGGCCCGTCGCCCGGCCCACAGCCGGCGGCGGATCACCACGTGATTGGCGTACAGGCAGAACGCGGCGAGGCTGAGGAAATACACCACCCCGCCCAGCGGTACGAGGCCCAGAGTGAAGTCGCGAAACTGCTCCGGCACGCTGAGACTGCGGAAGAACCCGCTCGGCAGGTTCAATCCGAAGGCGGCGCTCGGCAGGTCGCCCACGAATACCGGGATCGCGCAGGCCGCCACCCCCAGCACGAACGCCACCGCCGGACTGCCCGTCAGCGAACTGCACAGCAGGCCGACCGAGCACAGCGCCGCCCCCACCAGCCAGTAGCCGAGATACGTCGTGAAGATCGGCCCCGGGTCCGGCGAGCCGATCGCCCACAGGACCAGCAGGTTCGTCAGGCTGAACAACAGGGCCACGGTGTAGACGGCCAACGTCGCCAGGTACTTGCCCAGCAGCACGTCGACCTCCTTGGCCGGCAGGGTGAACAGCAACTCGTCCGTGCCGAGCTTCCGCTCGTCCGCCCAGGCCGTCATCGTGATGGCTGGCACCAAAAACAGCAGCAACACCGGGAACCCGGCGCTGAGTTGGTCCAGCGTGGCGAGGTTCGCCGCGAAGAAGGTCGTGTTGAAGGCCATCAGGCTCGCCGCGACCGTGAAGGCCACGATGAACAGATAACCCAGCACCCCGCTGAAGTACCCGGCGAAGGTCCGCCAGAACACCGCCCGCAGCGCCGGGCTGACGACCAGCCGATAAATCACGAACCCCACGGCGGCGAGGACCGCGGGGAGCAGGATCAGGGTGAGGAACGTGCTCATAACCGGATAAGCGAATTCACGTCGTTGATACGTCGGGTTGAAGGTTGAAGGAGGCAGGTTGAAGGGCCGCGCTCACGGCGGCTTCCACTCACCTTTGCCCTGAAACCTTCTACTTTTTGGCGGCCGTGAGTTCCCGGAACTTCGCCTCCATCTCCTCCTCGCTGCCGGCCAGCTCGCCCGCGGGGCCGTCGAAGACGAGGCGGCCGGCGGCGATCAGCAGCACGCGGTCGCAGACGGCCCGCACCTCGCGGAGGATGTGGGTGGAGATCAGCAGGGTCTTGCCCTCCTCCCGCAGCCGGCCGATCAGGTCCCGCACGCCGGCCACCTGGTTCGGGTCGAGCCCGCCGGTCGGTTCGTCGAGGATCAGCACGCCGGGGTCGTGGAGCAGCGCCTGGGCCATGCCGACCCGCTGGCGGTAGCCGCGGGACAGCTTGGCGATCGGCTTGCCCCACACCGGGCCCAGGCTGCACGCCTCCCGCACGTACTCCGCCCGGGCCTTCAGCCGTTCGGCCGACAGCCCGCGGGCCTTGCCGACGTAGCGGAGGAACCCGTCGGGGCTCATCTCCTGGTACAGCGGCCCGTTCTCCGGCAGGTAGCCGAGCGTGCGGGCGGCGGGGATGCGGTCCTCCGCCACGTCGTAACCGCCCACCCGGGCCGTGCCGGCGCTGGGGGCGAGGAACCCGGTCAGCATCCGCATCGTCGTGCTCTTGCCGGCTCCGTTGGGGCCGAGGAAGGCGCAGACCTGCCCCTTGGGCACGGCGAAGGAAACGTCCCGCACGGCGGCGAACGGACCGTAGAACTTCGACAGGCCGTTCGCCTCGATCATCGCCGTCGGGTCGGCGGCGCCGTCGGCGGCGGAGCCGGTCCCGGGGGACGCGGCGGCGGCGATCTCGGCGGGGGCGGGGGACGCTGCGGCGGTCGTCATGCGGTGCGGTACGAACTCTCGCGACGGGACGTTGGGAAGGGGGGGCGTCACGGGGAGGACTTGCCCGAGGCGTCCGCGGGAGGACCCGCACGGCGGGCGCCGGTCACGACGGCCGGCCCTCGCTGACGCTTCGGGTTGGTGTGGAACGGGGTTTACCCGTCCCGGTCCATCGCCCCGATCGCCCCGCGGTCGACGCCGTACTTCTCGAACAAGCCGTTGATGAACGCCTCCAGGGCGACGCGGCGCTCCTCGATCCCGGCCTGCCGGTAGAGGCGGGGTTCCGCGGCGGCTTCCTCCAGGAAGTTCTCGTACAGCGTCGAAAGCTCTTCGTCGGACGGCTGCCGGCTTTTCAGCTCCACGGTGAGGGAGCGGTCCGGCCGGAAGCCGGGCACGCCGGCCGCCTCGCCGGGGGCGAGGTCGTCGAACGCCGCGTCGAGGAACTCCTCGGAAACGAGGCCGTTCTCGAACGTCGGCACCGGATTGCGGGCCGGGCTGGGGCCGGACAGGAACGCTTCCAGACCCGTCGGGCGGTTGACCCGCAGCCGGCGGAACGGACCGGTCTCCTGGATCTCCAGCGGGGCGCCGCCCTCCGCGCCGGTGACGGTTTGGCCTTCGACGACCTGCTGGAGCGTCACGCCCTCGGCGGAGGCCTGCTCGGCCAGTTCGTCGGCCCGGGCGGCGGCGGCCTCGGCGGCCTTCTGCCGTTTGAAGGCGGCGACGACGGCCTCCCGCACGCCCTCGTCCGTCAATTCCTGCTCCGCGGGGAGCCGCTGGTCGGCCTTCCAGATGGCGTACAGGGCGGAGCCGTCCGGCGTCTCGCCGACCCGCACGTCGTTGAACAGCGGGGTCTGGAAGTTGCCCAGCAGCGGGGCGATCGCCAGTTGCGGCTGACCGGTCCGGGCACTGCCGGGGATCTCCGCGGTGGCGACCGGGTAATCCCCGTCGATCAGTTCGTTCAGACCCAGGAACGGCAAGCGGTTGTAGGTCAGGCCGTTCTCCTCGGCGTAGGTCGCCATCCGCTCGGCGATCGTCTCGCGGGCGGCGGTGCGGAGTTCTTCGGCTTCCTCCTCGGTCACGTCGCTCGCCGGGTCGTCCGGGCTGGGCACCTCGGACCAGACCTCCTCGCCCAGCAGGAACATGAAGTCCCGGGCGGCGTCGATCCGGCGGGTCATTTCCTCGGAGACGGCGTCACGCTTGAGCCGCTCCCGAATCTCCTCGGTGCGTTCGGCGTTCAACGGGAGGAACTCCTCCGGCTTCTCGCGGGTCGGCGCCGGTGGGGCGTCGGCGCCTTCGGCCGGCTCCTCCGCCGAGTCCTCGGCGGGGGCGTCGGCGGGCTGTTCCGTCATCGCCGGTTCGGCGGGCGGCTCCTCGGTCGCTTCTTCCTCCTCGGCCGGCGGCTGCTCGGCCGGCGGCTGCTCGGCGGCGGGCTGTTCCGTCATCGCCGGTTCGTCGCCTTCGGCTTCGGCTTCCAGTTCCGCCGCGGCGGTCTCCGTCTCTTCCTCCTCGGCCGGGGGCTGTTCGCCGTTCTCCTCCTGGGTCTCTTCTTCCTGAGGCTCGGCCGGCAGCGAGGCGAAGCCGCGGGCCTCGAACGCCCGCATACGAGCGGTCGAGTCGCCGTCCTCTTCCTCCGACCCCGCCTCTTCGCCGGACTCCGGCTCTTCGGAGGAGGGCTCTTCGGGCTGCGGTTCTTCGGAGGACGGCTGCGGCTGGGGTTCGCCTTCCTCGGCGGCCGGTTCGGTCATCGCCGGCTCGTCGCTCTCGCCGGTCGCGGCGGGTTCCGGGGATTCCTCGCCGTCGTCGTCGCCCGCCGGATCCGCGGGGGCCGGCTCCTCGGTCGGAGCGGTCATCGCGGGCTCCTCGGAGGGTTCCTCCGCCGGCTCCTCAGCGGTCGGTTCCTCGGCGGGGGCGGGCTGCGGCTCGTCGGTCGGCTGCGGCTGCGGGTCCTCCGCGGGCATCGCCGGGGCGTCGGCGGGGGCGTCCGGGGAGAGGGTCGGCAGGCCGGGGCCCGCGCCGCCTTCGAGCAGCGAATCGATCTCGCTTTGGTTCTCCATCTGCCGCTGTTCGGAGAGCCATTCCGTGTAGGCAGGGTTACGGAACTCCGACTTGTTCGCCTCGTAGTACGCCCGCACCTCTTCATCAGTCGGGGCGTCGACGGACTCCTCGACGGCGTCGCGGTCGACCGTCAGGTAGCCCAGCGAGATCTGGGCCGGCCGCAGAAAGCCGAGTCCCGTGGCGGGGTCCGGCTGCTGGCCGCGGTAGTCTTCGAACAGCTGCGAAACTTCCGCCTCGCTCGGCTCGGCGACCTGCGGGACGAACTCCTCGACCGGCAGCGAGACGTAGGCGACGTCCGCGGTCTGGTTCAGTTTGCGGTACAGCTCCCAGGCGTCGGTGGGCAGGGAGGTCGGGTTGGGGGCCAGCAGTTCGAACATCCGCCGGTGCCGCAGTTCGGCCCGAATGGCGTCGAACAGGTCGGTTTCGCCCACGCCCATGCGGGTGCGGAGTTCGCGGATCTCCTCCCGGGTGGGGGAGACGCCGTAGTGGGAGTTGATCAGGGCGTTGACGTAGTCGTCGGAGATCTCCAGCCCGGCCTCGTCCGCTTCCTGTTCAAGCAGGTAGGCGAAAACCAGGCCGAACTCCTCGGGGGCGTTCGGGTCGAACTGGCTGAGGATGTTGGGGATCTGCTGCAACCCGAACGGGCCGGGCCGCACGCCGACGTAGTTGAAGTTCGGCGGGGGCGTGCCGCGGAGGGCTTCGTTGTCCGGTTCGCGTTCCTCCAGCTTGTCCTTCAGGCCGACGAAGAATTGGTTGGCGATCTGGTTCCGCCGCTGGAGTTCGTAGAGGTCGTTGCGGGTGAGATCGCCCTCGGCGGTGCGGACGGCGACGTCGCCGCCGAAGAAGTTGCCGGACAGACCCACGAACAGGCCGCCGGCGACGGCGCCGGCGGCGGCCCACATCACGGCAGCGCGGCCGGTGGTGTTGGAGATCAGCCAGGCGGCGACGCCGCCCAGCAGCACGCCCAGCACGATGGGGAACAGGCCGTTGTCCCCGCCGCCGCTGGTCAGCGGGTCCAGCAGGACGAAGGCGAAGATGGACAGGCCGAACAGGGCCACGACGAGCCACTGGTTGCGGCGGAAGATCTCGAACGGGGAGGCCATATGAGCCTTTGGGGCAGTCCGTGCGGCGGCGCCGGCGCGGCGCCGGCCCGCCCCGGAACCTCCGGGGGGCGACGCCGGGGCGAACCCGGGGGTGGTCGGCGGTACTCTTGGGGTTCGACGCCAATCTGCTTGACAGTCGATTCGGGCCGGCCTAACGATGCCGCCCCGTCGAACCGCCCGGCGGGGGTCGGTCCGAAGCGGCGCATGATAAGGACGCCCGATTCGACCCGACAAGGCAGCCGGCGAACGCCGGCCCTGTCGCCCCGCCCGCCGCCGCCGCTCCGCCCCCCCTCCTCACGGACGAACCCCTTGGCCGGCCACACCCTCGTCATCGTCGAGTCCCCGGCGAAGGCCAAGAAAATCCAGAGCTTTCTCGGCTCCGGCTATCAGGTCCTGGCCAGCTTCGGCCACGTCCGCGATCTGCCCGGCAAAGCCGCCGAGGTGCCCAAGGCGGTCAAGGGCGAGCCGTGGGCGAACCTCGGCGTGAATACGGAAAAAGACTTCGAACCGCTCTACATCGTCTCCGCCGACAAGAAAAAGCGGGTCACGGAGCTCAAGGAGGCGATGAAGGGGGCCAAGGAACTGCTCATCGCGACGGACGAAGACCGCGAGGGCGAATCGATCGGCTGGCACCTCATCCAGCTGCTCAAGCCGAAGGTCCCGGTGAAGCGGATGGTGTTCAGCGAGATCACCAAGGACGCCATCCAGAAGGCCGTCGGCCAGACGCGGGCCTTGGACACGGACCTCGTCGAGGCCCAGGAGACCCGCCGGATTCTCGACCGGCTCTACGGCTACACGCTCTCCCCGCTGCTCTGGAAGAAGATCAGCAGCGGCCTCTCCGCCGGCCGCGTGCAGAGCGTCGCGGTGCGGATGCTCACTGAGCGGGAGATGGAGCGGCTCGCCTTCCGCAGCTCCGAGTACTGGGACCTCGCCGCCCGGCTGAGCAAGGCGGGGGACGAGATTTCGATCGAATCGACCCTCACCGAAGCCGCCGGCAAGAGCGTCGCCAGCGGGCGGGACTTCGACGAATCGACCGGCCGCCTCAAGCCGACCGCGGACGTCACCCACCTGGACGAAACCGAGGCGACCCGCATCGCCGACGTGCTGAAACGGGGGGCGAGCTGGTCCGTCAAGAGCGTCGAGGAACGCCAGAGCACCCGGAAGCCCTACCCGCCGTTTACCACCAGCACCCTCCAGCAGGAGGCGAACCGCAAGCTGGGGATGACCGCCCGCCGCACGATGCAGACCGCCCAGCGGCTGTACGAGGACGGGCACATCACTTACATGCGGACCGACAGCGTGAACCTCTCCGGCGAGGCGACCACCGCCGCCCGGGACACCGTCAAGAAGCGCTACGGCGACAAGTTCCTCAGCCCCTCGCCCCGCAAGTTCAAGGGGAAGAGCAAGGGCGCCCAGGAGGCCCACGAGGCGATTCGCCCCGCCGGCACCAAGATGAAGACGGCCAAGGAGCTGGGCCTCGCCGGCGCCGAGGGCAAGCTGTACGACCTCATCTGGAAGCGGACCGTCGCCTGCCAGATGGCCGAGGCCCGGTTCACCTTCCAAACGGTCCTCATCGACGCCGCCCCGACCGGCGGGGACAAAGCGACCCCGCTGACCTTCCGGGCGACCGGCAAGCGGATCGACTTCCCCGGCTTCCTGCGGGCTTACGTGGAAGGCTCCGACGACCCGGCAGAGGCGCTGGACGATCAGGATTCGCTCTTGCCCGCATTGATGGAGGGCGACGTTCTTGCGCTTATCGGAACGGAGGGGCCGAACCCCGAGGCCGTCAAGCACGAGACCAAGCCGCCCGCCCGCTACACCGAGGCGAGCTTGGTCAAACGCCTCGAAGCCGAGGGCATCGGCAGGCCGAGCACCTACGCGAGCATCCTCAGCACGATTCAGGATCGCGGCTACGCGGAGAAACAGGGCAACCAGCTCGTCCCGACCTTCACCGCGCTGGCGGTCAATCGCCTGCTGGAGCGGAACTTCCCCAATCTGGTGGACTACCAGTTCACCGCCCAGATGGAGAACCAGCTCGACGAGATCGCCGACGGCAAGGGCCAGCGGCTGCCCTACCTGGAGCGGTTCTACAAGGGCGAGGAGGGCCTCGACCGGCAGGTGAAGAGCAAGGAGGAGAGCATCGACCCCCGGGACGCCTGCACCCTGCGGCTGGACAACGTCACGCCGGACGTGCGGGTCGGCCGCTACGGACCCTACTTCGAGGCGGAACTGGACGGCCAGAAGTTCACCGCGAGCCTGCCGGCGGACGTCGCCCCGGCGGACCTCAACGACGAACTGGCCGAAAAGTTGATCGAGGAGAAGCGCCGCGGCCCGCAGTCGTTGGGCGTGCACCCCGAGGAGGGGCTGGAGATGTACGTCAAAAGCGGGCCGTACGGCCCCTACGTGCAGCTCGGCGAGGCGACCGACGAACGGCCCAAGCCGAAGCGCTCCAGCATTCCCAAGTTCCTCGACCCGGAGAAGATCACCGCGGAGGAGGCCGCCGCCCTGCTGGCGCTGCCCCGCCGGCTGGGCCACCACAGCGAGGACGGTCTCGTGGTGAAGGTGGGCGTCGGCCCGTACGGCCCGTACGTGCTCCACAACAAAAAGTACGGCAACTTTGACAAGAAGACCCACACCTTCGAGCACGAGGGAAAGTCGTACAACGTCTTCAACGTGACCCTGCCGGTCGCGGAGGCGATGCTCAAGCAGTCCAAGAAGCGGGCCGCCCCCGACCCGCTGAAGGACCTCGGCGAGCACCCCAAGGACGGCAAGCCGGTGCAGATCTTCGAGGGGAAATACGGCCCCTACGTGAAGCACGGCAAAATCAACGCCACGCTGCCCAAGGACGCCGACCCCAAGAACGTCTCCATGGACGAGGCCGTCCGCCTGATCGCCGAGAAGGAAGCCAAGGGCGGGGGCAAACGCGGCGGCCGCAAAAAGGCCGCCAAGAAAACGACCGCCAAAAAGAAGGCCGCCCCCAAGCGGAAGAAAGCCGCCGCAAAATAACGGAGGAACGATCGGGGTTCGGGCGGCTGCTTCGTTCCCCCCTCTCCCTTGAGGGAGAGGGGCCAGGGGTGAGGGGGACGAACCTTCACCCGCGTTCTTCGTCGGTAGTGCGGTCCCCGCCGACAGGCCGCTGCGCGGACCCCCTCACCCCCAACCCCTCTCCCCCAAGGGGGAGAGGGGAGTACGACATCGGATCTCGATCGCTCCGGCGGGCGTTCAGAACCGCCGCAGGGCCCCGCCGAGGCGGTCGAGCAGGCGGGGCATCGGGGCGGGGACCGGCTCCGGGGTTTCCTCGACCGGGGCGGAGTAAGACAGGTTCGCCGCCTCCACCGTCACCCGGCGGAAGCGGGCCACGCCCACGCCGTGCAGGCCGAAGGTCACGGTGATCGGCCGGGTGCCGTCCGGGTTCGCCCGCGGCGTGCGGTCCGGGGCGGGGGGGAGCGGGCGGATCAGCACGAAGGGGACCCAGCCGTCGTTCGCCTCGGCGTCGAAGGCCGGCTCGGCGCCGGTCCAGCGGAGGCCGCCCAACTCCTCGGCCCAGCTGTCGTGGACGGTCACGCCCTCGCCGTTGCCGAGCACCGGGCCGCTGACCTTCACCTCGCCGCGGATCACCGCGGCGGCCCCGGGCGGGATGTTCACCGGGGCCGTCTCCACCACGACCAGCCCGCGGTCGAGCAGCGTGGGGCGGTCGTAGCCGGTCTTCGGCTGGGCGCTCAGCCGCAGCTCCCCCTCGTCCAGCACCGCGGCCGCGGCGACCGAGGGCGGCGCCCCGTAGTACACCCGGCCGTCGAACCGCTCCGCCGGCGTCTCGGGCGCGTCGTTCTCCTCCGTGGAGGGCAGGGGTTCGGCGTCGGCGGTCCGGTCCCGCCGCGGCGTCGGCAGCAGGGCGACCGGGCGACCGCGGCCGGCGACGTTCAGGCGCTGCATCAGCGCCAGATGGTCCGGCAGGGTGGAGAACGCGATCAGGTGCGGGCTGGCGTTGGGAATGCCTTCGAGGCGGCTTTCTTCGACCAACTGGTCCCAGTGGATCCGCTGCACGGACCGGGCGAACCGGCGGGCCAGCTCCGCGGCGGCGAAGGCCCGGTCCCAGTCGTGCTGCTTGAGCATCCGCTCCGCGTCGTGCAGCTTCGATTCGGCGCTGCGGAGCAGGGCGTCGACCTCCCGCGGGTCGAACCGCGGGCGCCGCAGGCGGTTGTCGGTCTCCCGGGTCCGTTCGATCTTGAGGCGGGCCAGGTGCACCGCCGCGGTCGCCGCCCCGGGCGCCAACTTGGCGACGCGACGCCGCAGGTGGTTCACGCCCTGATGGTTGGGCGTGACCAGCACGATCGCCCCGTCGCCGAAGTTCGGAACCGTGACCCGCATCCCGCCGGTCACCTGCTCGTGGGGCAGGGAGGTGACGGAGGTGGGGGTGATCCGCCAGGCGGCGGCGGTCGGCAGGGCGCCGGGGACGGTGAAGTGCGCGGAGGTGAACGGCGCCGGGCCGGGGACGAACTGGTCGTCCTTGCCGTGCCAGACGGCGACGACCAGCCGGTCGGCCCCGTCGCTGAGCAGGGCGCCGGTCGCCTGCCCGGCGGGGCGGGCGTCGGTGGCGCCGGTCCCTCCGCCGAGGTCCGCGGTGCGGCTCAGCACGGCGGACGGACCGAAGCCGCCGCCGAAGCCGTCCGAGCCGCCGGCGCCCACCCCGCGGGTGTTCTGATCGCCGATCGACGATCCGGCCAACAGGTTGGTTTGGGCGCCGAAGCCGCCCCGCGGACGGTTGGCCTCCCGTGGGTCGCCCGTGGTCGCGGGCAGAATCCGCAGCGGGGCGACGTTCGTCGCCGAGGCGAGAACCGGTTCGACTGCCGCCAGTTGCAGGTTCGTCAGCGTGAGGGCCAGCCGCCGCTCGGTCCGGGCCGGCGTGGAATCGTCCAGCGGTTCGGTGATCCAGTAGCCCAGCCCCTTCACGCCGCCGGCGACCGCCCCCAGCGCCTGCCGGGCGATCAATTCCGGCTCCAGCACGGCCGGCTCCAGCCCCGCCGCCTCGCGCATCGCGGCGGTGCGGCCGTGGGGGGCGGTTTGAATCCAAGTGAACAGCGGCTCGCCCGGCCGGGCCTTGCGGTCGGCGACCTCGCGCAGCAGGGCGGTGTGCTCCCACAGCGGCAACGCCGTGCCCAGCACCATCCGGCTGACCCCGAGCAGGTCCGCGATCCGGGAGTAGGCCCGCTCCGAGCCCGTCACCCCGATGAGCGTCGGCCGATCGCGGGCGGTGTCCGCGGCCCGGACGGCGTCCACCCACGCCTCCGTCGCCGCCACCCACGCCGGCTCCCCGGGGATCCGGGGACCGAGGTTCCACAGCCAGATCGGGTCGGTGCCCGGGCCGAACGGTGCCAGCCCGGCGTCGACCGGCTGGTTCAGGTCGGCCGGCCCGGCCCCCGCCTCGCCCGGGCTGGGGGGCTGAGCGGCGGCGCCCAGCCCCGCCGCGGCGATGGAATCCAGCAGGTCCCGGTCGCGCCAGTCCCGCACCTGAATGAGGTTGAACCCGGAGATCGCCAGCAGCTCCGGATCGACGCCGTGGGCGAAGGTCAGCCGCGGGAAGAACGGTTCGTCGTCCAGCGCGACCCGGCCGCCGCTGACGACCAGCCGCCGCTTCGGGTCCGGCGGGGTGACGTAGGCCTCGGCCGTCGGGTCGAGGTTCAGCGCCTCCACGCCGACCAGCGGGCCGACCCGCAGGTCGTCCACCCGCACCCCGGCCGGTCCGCCGGTGCCGCCGTCGGTCCACAGCAGCACGCCGGCCCGGTCGACGACGGCGCCGGTGAGGTCCGCGGCGGCGTCGCCCGTGGACGGGTCCGGCCCCAGGGACAGCCGCACCCGGCGGCGGGCGTCGTTCAGCGCCGACTCCGTGGTCGCGGCGGTCAGCGTCCGCCACTCGAACGTCGCGGCGGGGGCCGGTCGGCCCGCGATCCAGGCCGTCGCCGGCAGGCCGGTGTTCGGATCGATCGCGTTCGGGAACGAAACCCGCACCGCCGCGGCGCACCGCAGCGTGGTGAAGACGGCGACGGACGCCGTCAGCTCGTCGATCGCCGCCGAGGGCGGCAGCGCCCGGTCGAACCGCAGTACCATGTCCGGGCGGGTCTTGACCCAGACCGCCTGGGCGCAGCCGGGCTCCGCGGCGCCGAATTCCGCGTTGAACGCCACCTTCGCCGGGGTGAGGTCACCGGGGGCGGTCGCCCGCCATTCGACCGCACAGGCCTCCCCGCAGGGATCGGTGAAGAACCGCGGCCGGGCGGCGTCGGCGGCCGCGTCGAGGTCGGGGATCGCGTCGTCGGCGGCCTCCGGGGCGGCGGGCTCCGTCTCCTCGGGGATCCGCAGCTCGACCGGTTCCTGGGCGAATCCCGCGGCGGGCGGGCCGAGCGTCCCCAGCGCCGCGAGCGCGACGAGCAGCGCGCCGGGGAGGACCGGCCGGGGGCGGCGGCGGAGATCGCGGCGACGCATGCGCAACCGGGGGCGGGGAACGGCGATCGGGATAACGCTGCGAACCGCGGGCGCCGGCGGTCCGCCGCGAAGCTAGGTCCGATCGGCCTCCGGGGGGAAGACCGCTCGCCGGCCGCCGTTCGCGCCCGAAGGTCCGCGTCGGCGGGGGCTCGACGGCGCCGTCGCGGGGGCGGGGCGCCGCACCGCAGAACTGCCCCGTTGACAGGCCCACCGTCGGCGGGCGAGCATCGGCATAGCTCACGAACGCGGCCGACGACGGACCGGAGGTCGCCGCGGAGCTTATTTCCTCCAAAAAATTTTTCCGGTCCGTTCCCGTGATCAGTTCCCGCAACCGGCTGCCCCGCCACGACGACGAGTTGCCGAACGAACTGGTCGAACTCGCCAAGCAGATCGCGGCCCTGCCGCCGGAGTACCAGCCGGCCCTCGAAAAGCCGTTCGGGCAGGTCGTGGAGAGCGTGAAGCGCCGCCGCCGCATCCTCGGCGTCGTGCAGGAGGCGTTGTCCCAGCTCCGGCTCGACATCAAATACCTGATGTTCGACCTCGACATGACCAAGCGGGAACGGGACGAACTGCTGGCGGATTAGCTCGGGCCGCGGGTGAACCTGCCGCCGGGATCGCGGATGATCCCGCGTCATGACTGCGACCCTCGCCCCGCCCGCCGACGACACGCCCGCGGCGAGCCCCCCGGTCGACAAATCGACCGAGCGCGTGCGTCGCATGTTCGGGGCGATCGCCGGGCGTTACGACCTGATGAACCGCCTGATGACCGGCGGGTTGGACGTGCTGTGGCGCCGGCGGATCAGCCGGGCGGACCTCGGGGCCGGGCCGGCCCTGGACTGCTGCACGGGCACCGGCGACCTCGCCTTCTCCCTGAAGACGCGGCGGCCGGACCTGCGGGTCGTCGGGGCGGACTTCACCCACCAAATGCTGACCGAGGCGACCCGCAAGGACCGCCGCGGCGAGATCGCCTGGGTGGAGGGCGACGGCGAGGCTCTGCCGTTCGCCGACGGGGCGTTCACCGCGGTCTCGGTCGGCTTCGGGCTGCGGAACGTCGCCGACACCCGCCGCGGCCTCGCTGAGTTCCACCGCGTGCTCGCCCCCGGCGGCGTGCTGCTGATTCTCGAAACCTCCCGGCCGACGAACCCGCTGCTCTCGCCGCTGTTCAAGCTCTACTTCCTCGGCGTCGTTCCCCGACTGGGCCGCTGGGCCGCGGGGAACCCGGAGAGCGCCTACGACTACCTGCCCGCGAGCGCCGCCGTCTTCCCGGACGGCGAGGAGCTGTGCGATCTGTTCCGCGAAGCCGGCTTCACGGAGTGCACGTACAAGCCCCTCGGCTTCGGGGCCGCGACCTTTTACACGGCGAGGAAGCCGTGAGCGAAATCCGCCGTGAGCCCGGTGCGCATGCTCCGGCGGCGCCTCGTCCGCGGCCAATTGTTGACGACGCTCGGCTGCGCCGACGGCCGGAGCTTGCGCTCCGGGCTCACCCGGCTCTGTTGGACGCGATGCGATGAAGGCTGAACCCCCGCTGGTGGTCGGCGTGACCGGGGCGAGCGGCGCCGCGTACGCCGTCCGGCTGCTCCAGGTTCTGCTCGCCGCGGGGCGGGACGTGCACGCCGTGTTCAGCCCCGCGGCGGTGCAGGTGTTTCGGGACGAACTGGGCGCCGAACTGGCCCCGGCTTCGTTGGACCTCGAAACGCTGTTCGCCGTGCGGTTCCCCTGGTCGGAACGCCCCGCCGAGGCCGTGCCCGCGGGGGTCGGCGCGCTGACGGTGCACCGGCACGTCGACTGGTCCGCGGGGCCGGCGAGCGGGTCGTTTCGCACCGGCGGGATGGTGATCTGCCCCTGCTCGATGGGCACGCTGGCGAGCGTCGCCGGGGGGCTCTGCTCCAACCTGATCCATCGGGCCGCCGCGGTGCACCTGAAGGAGCGCCGCCCGCTGATCGTCGTGCCGCGGGAGACGCCGCTGTCGGCGATTCACCTCGGCACCATGCAGACGGTCGCCGCCGCCGGGGCCGTGCTGCTGCCGGCGATGCCCGGCTTCTATCACGGGGTGAGCGGGGTGGACGACCTGATCGACTTCGTCGTCGGCCGGATCGTCGATCAACTCAGCGTGGACCGCGATCTGGTGACGCGCTGGGGAACGTAGGGTCCGCTGTGCGGACTGTTTTTCAGGAGCGAAACGTTCACGACGGTCCGCACAGCGGACCCTACCGCCCCTCGCTGCGGCCTTCGATCTGGCGGATGTCGGCGAGGCGGACGACCAGCACGCGGTCGGTGGCGTGGCCGTTCTTCTCCGCGGCGAGCAGGGCCGCGGCGAGGCAGTCCGGGGCGGCGTCCTCCCGCAGGCCGAGGATCACGCTGTCGCCGACCGTCAGCGTCACCTCGAACGAGCGGTCCGGCCAGGCCCGCACCCGCTGGCCGTGGACGGTCTCCAGCCCCGCGGGCCCGGGCGCCGCCCGCATCGCCCGGGGGCCGTGGTGAATTTCGGGGGTCAGGTCGAAGGTGACCCACCCCTTCTGCGGCGTGCGGCAGCCGATACGGACCTGCCCGGTGGCGGAGTCGAACGATTCGGTGCGGCTGGGTTTGCCCTTCGCCGCCGGGGTGACGACCAGCAGTTCGCCTTCGTTCGGAGCGGTGGGGAGCGTGGTTTCGCCGCCGACGCGGAGCGTGACCCGATTCAGCTTCACCTCCTCGTCCTGACCGCCGGCGCCCAGTCGGGTCGTGCGGCTGTTGGGCAGGGGGGAACCGATTACCTCCCGCCGTTCGATCAGGGCCCGCACCGCCTCCGGCGGGTCGGCGCTGGCCACGCCGACGCGGAAGCCGGCGTTCCGCAGCCGTTCGGCCCGGTCGGCGTCCACGGCGCCGATCTCGCCCACCGAGTCCCACAGCGCCCGCCCCAGCAGCGGGTCGTCGGCCGGTCGTTCGACCAGCACGACTTCCAGCAGGATCTGGTCGATGACCGGCCGGAGCGCCGTCATCCGGGGGTCGTCGACGGGGCTCTCGTCGTACCCGCCGGGGGTCATCGCCTCGACGGACTGATCGAAGATCGCGCAGCCGGCCGTCAGGCCGCAGCCGAGCAGGACCCCGCAGACCGCGACCCACCCCGCCGCGACCCCCGGCGCACAACGAGCAGGACGGCGGCGGGACGGGGGGCGACGCATGCGGCGGCGACGCTAGGTTCGGACGTCGCCGGCGGTCAACGGACCTTTCGGGCGCCGGGGGCCCGCCGGGCGGCGGCCGATCTTGCCGGTTCTGCGGGCGGGGACTACTGTCCGCGACGCCCCGCCGGTTTGCGCGGTGATCGCACCGAAGACTGTACTCATGTCGCCTTCATCGCCCCTGCCGTTCCGCGTCGGGGCGGGCCACGACACCCACCGCGTGGTCCGGGACAGCGACATCGCCAAGCCGCTGCTGCTCGGCGGGGTGGAGGTGCCCGCGGGGTTCCACCTCGTCGGCCACAGCGACGCCGACGTGCTGGCCCACGCGGTGACCGACGCGATCCTCGGCGCCTGCGGTGCGGGGGACATCGGGGAACTGTTCCCCAACGACGCCCCCGAGAACGCCGGCCGCGACAGCGCCGACTTCCTCCGCGAAGCCGTCCAGCAGGCCGCCGACCGCGGTTGGCGGGTGGGGAACCTCGACTGCACCGTGCATGCGGAGCGGCCGAAGCTCAGCCCCTTCAAACTGACCATCGCCGCCCGCCTGGCGGATCTGCTGGGCGTGGAGCCGGACGTGGTGAACGTGAAGGCGAAGAGCGGCGAGGCCGTCGGCCCCGTCGGCCGCGGCGAGGCGATGACGGCCGACGCCGTCGTGCTGCTGGTCCGGGAGGAACGGTGAACAAGGCCGCCGTCCTGCCGCTGCCCGCCGGCGCCGAGCAAACCGCCGGCCCGGCCCGCTGTCTGGGGCTGGACCCCGGGCTGAACCGCACCGGCTACGCCGTCCTGGAGCACACCCCCCGCGGTCCGCGGCTGGTGGAGGGCGGGGTGTTGAGGTCGAACGTCGACGACCCGCTGGCCGTCCGCGTCGCGGAGATCGGCGGCGGGGTGCGGGAGCTCATCCGCGAGTTCGCCCCCCGGCTGATCGCCGTCGAGCAGGTGTTCGCCCACGGCCGGAACTACTCCAGCAGTCTGAAGCTCGCCCACTGCCGCGGCGCCATCCTGCTGGCCGCCGGCGAGGAGGGGGTGCCGGTAGAGGCGCTGGCTCCGACGGCTATCAAGGCCCGCGCCTGCGGCAACGGCCGGGCGAACAAGGCCCAGATGCAACGGTCCGTTAGCACGGAGTTGGGCCTGAAGGACGTGCTGGAACCGAACGACGTCGCCGACGCCGCCGCCGCCGCGCTCTGCGTGTTCGGCCGCCTGCGGGCCGTCGCGGCGTAGGGTCCGCTGTGCGGACCGTTCTCAACGACTTCGATTCTCCCAGCGCGGTCCGCAGAGCGGACCCTACGATCTCCGCATGATCACGAAAATCACCGGCCGCCTGACGGAGTTGTCCGAAACGGCGGCGTACCTCGAATGCGGCCCCTTCGAGCACGAGGTCTACGTGCCGGACTTCGTTCGCCGACAACTCGGCCCGAAGCGGGGGGAAGAGGTCACGCTGCGGACGATCGAGTTCATCGAGGGCAACCCGCAGAAGGGCCGGCTGACGCCGCGGCTGATCGGGTTCCTCACCCCGGTCGAGCGGGAGTTCTTCGAGCTGGTCTGCAGCGTCGACGGGGTCGGCGTGAAGAAGGCCCTGCGGGCGATGGTCCGCCCGGTGCGGGACGTCGCCGCGGCGATCGAAGAGTCGGACGTCAAGGAGATCACCACGCTCCCCGGCATCGGCGCCGCGATGGCGGAGCGGATCGTGGCGAAGCTCCGTCGCAAGATGACCCGCTTCGCCCTCATGCCCGAACGCGACCTGCCCGACGGCGAATCGCGCAAGACCGACGTGGAGCGGGAAACGGTCGAAGCCCTCGTCGCCCTCGGTCACTCCCAGGCGGAGGCCCGCAAAAAGGTCGAAGCCGCCCGCGAGGCCGGGGCGAAGGGCAAGACGGTGGAGACCCTGCTGACGGAGATCTACCGGCTGGGCCGCGGGTAGGGTCCGCTCCCGCGGACCGTGGGGAGTGACGTCCGCGTAAAGAAAACGCCCCGCCCCGTGGAGGGCGAGGCGTCGGGCTTCGGAACCGTAGAAGAACGGTCCGCGGAGCGGACCCTACTTCTTGAAGATCGTCTTGCCGGTGCTGTGCAGGTGCTCGCAGGCCTCGGTGAGGCGGGCTGCGACGCCCTGCTCGGCCTTCTTGAGGTAGCTGCGGGGGTCGTAGACCTTCTTGTTGCCGACTTCGCCGTCCACCTTCAGGACGCCGTCGTAGTTCTCGAACATGTGCCCGGCGACGGGGCGGGTGAAGGCGTACTGGGTGTCGGTGTCGATGTTCATCTTCACGACGCCGTAGGCCAGCGTTTCCTCCAGCTCTTCCTTGGCCGTGCCGCTGCCGCCGTGGAAGACGAGGTCGAACTCGGCCTTCTCGCCGAACTTCTTCATAACCGCGGCCTGACCCTCCTTGAGGATCTCCGGCTTCAGCTTGACGCTGCCCGGCTTGTAGTGGCCGTGCACGTTGCCGAAGGTCGCGGCGAACATGTACCGGCCCAGCCCGTCGAGGGCCTCGTAGACGGCCAGCATGTCCTCGGGGGTGGTGTAGAGCTTGTCGGCCGGGGTGTCGTGGGAGCCGGCGGCGCCGTCCTCCTCGCCGCCGACCACGCCGGCTTCGACCTCGAGGATGATCTCCTGCTCGGCGCAGAGCTTCATCAGCTCCTTGGACAGCGCCATGTTCTCCTCCAGCGGCAGGTTGCTGGCGTCGAGCATGTGGCTCTGGAACAGGTTGCCCTTGCCCTCGGCCCGGCGATCGGCGGTGGCCTGGATCAGCGGCTTGAGGAAGCTGTCGACGGCGTCCGGCGGGCAGTGGTCGGTGTGCAGGGCGACGAAGATGTCGTACCGCTCCGCGAGCCGGTGGCAGGCCTCGGCCAGCACGATGGCGCCGAGGACGTTGTCGCCCACGTTCAGCCCGCTGGCGAATTTCCCGCCGCCGGTGGAGACCTGGATGATGCCGTCGCTCTTGGCGTCGGCGAAGCCCTTCAACGCGGCGTTGAGCGTGACCAGGCTGGTGATGTTGACCGCCGGGTACGCGTAGTCGCCCGCCTGGGCGGCGTCGAGCATTTCGGCGTATTGGGCGGGCGTGGCGACGGGCATTGGGAACCGGGGTTGGGGAGAAATCGATGTGGAAACGGGCGCTCGGCGCGCCGGAAGACTACCGGCCGACGCCTCGGCGGTCCACGGCCGCGAACCTTCGCGCCCGCCGGGGACCGACTGGGAGGGCGGGGTGCAGTCCTGCCGGTTGCGGGACCGATGACGAACGAACCGCCCGTGCGGCCCCCGGGAGCGTCCGCTCCCGGCCCGACCGGAGTCCGGCCCGCCGTCCGTTCCGCGATGACGTTGAATGCCGCCCACCCTCCGCCTGTTCGCCGGTCCCGATCCGTACGATCGGGCGGAGCCGCCCTCGCCCTCGGTGACGGTCACCTTGCGCGAGTTGCTCGGCGCCTGCGGGGTCTCCACGGCGGACCGGCCGGACACGCAGATGTGGCTCAGCGACTTCGCGGACGAAAAGCTGCTGGTCAGCCCCGACTTCGCCGACCTGCTGCACGCCGCCCGCACGATGGAGGGCGACTCGGCGGCTCCCGACCTGGCGGGCCCCGACGTCGGCCCCGCGTCCGCCGGGGCGCGGCGGGCCGCCTGAGCGCCGTCGCGGCGACGCTGCTGGCCGCGGCCCTCGTTCTGCCGGGCTGCCTGATCGTGCAGACGTCGGTGGTCAACCCGGCCCCGAACCTGCCGGTGGTCGCGGTCGCCCCGTTCCTGAATCTCTCCGCCGAACGCTCCGCCGACGGCCGCCGATTCGCCCTCGCCTACGCCACGGAACTCCAGCAGGTGCCGGGGTTCGAGGTGATTCCCGTCGGGGTGGTCGAGGTGGCGATGACCACCAGCGGGCTCGACCCGTCGAACCCGACGGAGGCGATCGCCCTGGCGAAACTGGTGGGGGCGGATTCCATCGTGCTGGGGGCGGTCACCGATTACTCCCCGTACTACCCGCCGCGGGTGGGGCTGAAGACGGCCTGGTACGCCCGGGAGCCGGCGATCTTCCTGCCCGGCCCCGCCACCGACCCCGGCGCCCGCCGGGCCATCGACGACGCGCTGGAGAGCGAAACGCCGACCTGGAAGCGGGCCGTCCGCAGCGGCGCCGACCTGTTTCGCGCCCAGAGCCCGGCGCCGCTCGCCGTCACGGCGCCGGATCCCGCCGCGGCGGCCGTTGCCGGGGACGGCCTGCCGGAACCGCTGCCGTACATGAGCTACGTCCGCCTGTACGACGGGGCGGACGAGGACGTCGCCGCCGCCCTCCGCGACCGCCGGGCGCTCTCCGGCGACCTCCGCAGCGGCGGCTGGGAAGCCCAGATCAACCGAAGCGAGGACTTCATCCGGTTCTGTTGCCGGCGCAGCATCCGCGAGATGCTCGAACTCCACGGCGGCCTCGCGGAGCGGGAGTACACCTTCCGCGGCCTGGACCCCCACTGACGCTCGGTCCCCTCACTGACGCCCGGGCCCCGGGGTTGAGCGGCGAACGGCCCGCCCCCCCAACCGGACCCGGCGGCGTTCGGCTCCGCCGGGCGGGGCGCCGCGACCGATGCCTCCCCCGGATCGCCCTCGGACCGGGTCACGGAGGATCGCGGATGCTGACTCGCCGGCCCCAGCCGTCGCCCGTTGCCCCCCCGGCCGCCGCTCCGCCGTCGTCCGGCGTGCGGGTCGTCGCCCTGACGCGGGGTGAGGAACGCTTCGTCTACCTGTTCCGGGCGGACCGCGTCGCCGACTGCCTCGCCCGCCTCGCGGCCCACGCGGCGGACCCGTCGCTTTCCCTCACCGCCGCCGACGTGGCGCTGTTGGCGGAACGCATTCGGGAGGGGTGAGCCGGTCCCCCCTGAGCCCGAGGCGCAAGCGGGGGGGCGAAGCTCGGCTCACGGTTCGACGGCCGATCTCTCCGCCACGTCACCCCCCTCGCTTGCGCTTCGGGCTCACGAGAGAACCATGCACGAGTCGATCGACCTGTTCCTCCGGCACCTGCGGGTCGAGAAGCAAAGTTCCGAGCACACGGTGAAGGGCTACAGCGAGGACTTCGACAGCCTGCTGGAGTTCCTCGAGGAAGCCTGCACCACGCTGCCGGCCCGCTCGGCGGCCCACCCGCGGGACCTCACCGTGGCCGTGCTGCGGGAGTACCTCGCCTACCTGCACGCCTGCGGTTACGCCAAGAGCACCGTCGCCCGCCGGCTGGCCTGCCTGCGGAGCTTCTTCCGGTTCCTTCAACGGCGGGGGGAGGTGAGCAGCAATCCCGCCAAGGCTCTCCGCACCCCCCGCACCGGCCGCAAGCTGCCGCACTTTCTCTCCGTCGAGCAGGCGGCGATCCTGCTCGAAACGCCCGACCCGGAGACGAAATCCGGCAAGCGGGACCGGGCGATGCTGGAAACGCTGTACTCCGCCGGCCTCCGCGTCGCGGAACTGGCCGGGCTGAACGTGGAGGACTGGGACCGCGACGCCGACGTGCTGCGGGTGCGAGGGAAGGGCAAGAAGGAGCGGATCAGCCCGATTGGCGAACACGCCGCGCGGGCCCTGGAGGCGTGGCTGGCCGTCCGCAGGCCGGCGGAGAAGGCCACGGCGGAGGACCGGGCCGCGATGTTCCTCAACCGATTCGGCGGCCGCCTGACGACCCGCAGCGTCGCCCGGATGCTCGACAAGCACATCCAGACCGCCGGCCTGGACGGCAAAACCAGCCCGCACACGTTGCGTCACAGCTTCGCCACGCACCTGCTGGACGGCGGGGCGGACCTGCGCAGCGTTCAGGAACTCCTCGGGCACGCCAACCTGACCACCACGCAGATCTACACGCACGTCTCCACCGCCCGCCTCAAGGAGACCTACGACGCCGCCCACCCGCACGCCCGCGGTCACGCCGACCGCCGCGTCCCGTAGGGTCCGCTGTGCGGACCGACCTGAACCCCCTCAGCCGGAGAGCTCGGCCTCTCAGTCGGAGGGAACGCGGTCCGCACAGCGGACCCTACAAGCGGTCCGGAATCCGCAGCGTCATGCCGACGCGCAGGGCGTCCGGGTGCTCCAGCACGTCGCGGTTCGCCTCGTAGATCGCGTGATACTTGCGGTGACTGCCCAGCGTCCGCTCCGCGATGCCGGTGAGGGTGTCACCGGGGGCGACGGTGTAGGTCTGCGGTTCGGCGGGGGGGGGCGCTGGCTCCTCGGGGAACTCGTCGAGCGGCTCCGGAAACGGGGGGAGCGTCTCCGCGGACGCCAGCGGGGCCGCCGGCGGGAGGACCGGCGGCGGGCCGACGGCGGGCACCGGCAGCGGCGGCGGGCCGACGGGCGCCGCGGCGACGGCGGGGGGCGTCGCCGGAGGCGCCAGCCGCACGGGCGGCGGGGGCGGGGCCAGGTCCGGCGGGGCGTCGGCCGCGTCGGCGTCCGCTTCGACCCCGGCGAGGGCCGGATCGACGGCGGCCGGGTCGGCCCGGAAGCAGAACGCTCCCGCCACGCCCAGCGCCAGCAGGGAAAGCGACAGCCCGATGCGGAGGTCCCGGTTCACGGCGTTGCGGCGAAGGAGGAGCGGGGGCGCCCTCCTTGGTGCGCGACAGGTTCGCCTCCGACATCGACGCCCCCGCCGGTCGTCCGTCAGCCGATCGTCCGCGCGCGGCGCGAACGGTTCGGGCGCGGTCCGGCTGGCCGCGTCGTAACGATTACCGGGACCGCTTGGCGTCGTTCGACGGCAACGCCTTGCCGTCGATCGATTTCGCCGGCCGCGGGGGGACCGCCTGACCGGTGAGGGCGTCAAACACGACCGCCCCCAACGGCGGCAGGCTGATCTGCACGCTGTGCTTGAAGCCGTGGGAGGGGATCTCCTCGCTGTAGACGCCCCCCTGATTGCCGACGTTCCCGCCCTCGTAAATGCCGGCGTCGCTGTTCAGAATTTCTTTGTAATACCCCGGGACCGGCACGCCGAGGCGGTAGTCCGGCCGGGGGACCGGGGTGAAATTGAACGCACAGAGCAACTGGGCGGAGCCGTCCGCCGTCTTGCGGAGGAACGCCAGCACACTGCGGGCGGCGTCGTCCCCGCTGATCCACTGAAAGCCGCGTTGGTCGCAGTCCGTGGCGTGCAGGGCGGGGCGGGTTCTATAGAGGTGGTTCAGGTCTCCGAGGAACCGCCGCACGCCGTCGTGATACGGCTGGCCCTCCAGAGCCCAGTCCAGTTGGGCGTCGTGGTTCCACTCGGTCCACTGGGCCAGTTCGCCGCCCATGAACATGAGCTTCTTGCCCGGGTTGAGCCACTGGCAGGCGAGGAGCAGCCGCAGGTTGGCGAACTTCTGCCAGACGTCGCCCGGCATTTTATTCAGCAGCGAGCCCTTGCCGTGCACGACCTCGTCGTGCGACAGCGGCAGCATGTAGTTCTCGCTGAACTGATAGACGCTGCGGAACGTCAGCTCGCCCTGATGATAGCTGCGATACAGCGGCTCCCGCTCGAAGTAGCGGAGGGTGTCGTTCATCCACCCCATGTCCCACTTGAAACTGAAGCCGAGCCCGCCGTTGTAGGTCGGGTGGCTCACGCCGCCCCAACTGGTGCTCTCCTCGGCGATCGTCATCACGCCGGGGAAATCGCGGTGCAGTTCGACGTTCAGTTCCTTGAGGAAGTCGATCGCCTCCAGGTTTTCGCGGCCGCCGTATTTATTGGGCACCCACTCGCCGGCCTTGCGGCTGTAGTCGAGGTAGAGCATCGACGCCACCGCGTCGACCCGCAGGCCGTCGACGTGATATTTCTCGATCCAGAACCGGGCGCTGGCGGTCAGGAACCGCCGCACCTCGTCCCGGCCGTAATTGAAGATCAACGTGTTCCAGTCCGGGTGATAACCCTGACGGGGGTCGGCGTGCTCGTAGAGGCAGGTGCCGTCGAACCGGGCGAGGCTGTGGGCGTCCGTGGGGAAGTGGGCCGGCACCCAGTCGATGATCACCCCGATGCCGCGCTGGTGGCACGTGTCGACGAAGTGCATGAAGTCGTCCGGCGTGCCGAAGCGGCTCGTCGGGGCGAAGTAGCCGGTCGCCTGATACCCCCAGGACCCGTCGAACGGGAACTCCGTGATCGGCATCAGCTCCAGGTGGGTGAACCCGTACTGCTCCGCGTGATCGCAGAGGGCCTCGGCGAGTTCGTGATAGCTGAAGTACCGCCGCCCGTCAGCCGGGCGCCGCCAACTGCCCAGGTGCACCTCGTAGACGCTCACCGGGGCCTTGAGCCAGTCGGTGTCGCGGCGGTGGTCGATCCAGGCGGCGTCCTCCCAGCGGTGGCGGGAGAGATCCCAGCAAACGCTCGCCGTCTGCGGGGGGTGCTCCGCGTGGAAGGCGAACGGGTCGCTCTTCTCCAGCAACTCGCCGGTGCGGGTGCGGATGGCGAACTTGTAGCGGTCCCCGCGGCCGAAGCCGGGGACGAAGCCCTCCCACACGCCGCTGGAACTGCCCCACAGTTCGTCCGAGCCCGCGTTCCACCCGTTGCCGTCGCAAATCACGCTGACGGACTCGGCGTTCGGGGCCCAGACGGCGAAGCGGGTGCCGGCGACCCCGTCGCGTTCCTCGGGGTGGGCGCCGAGGTGGTCGTACAGGGCCATGCGGAGGCGGCCGGGGGATTCGGGGAGAAGCGGGACGGGGCGAGGACCGTACCGCCCGCCGCTTCGCCCCCGCAACCGCCGCCCCCGTTCCGAACCGCCCGAACCCCGCTCGGGGCGAGCCCCGCCGGTCCCAATTCACCCACCCGGACCCGGGCCGGACCCGGGAGCGGCCCCGCGGAAGGACTCCCCGGCGCGAGCCCGCACGCCGGTCGGGCGGCGCCTCAGCCGGAGAACGCCCGAAAAATGCTCCGCCGCCACGGCGGGGACGGCTTCGACGGCGGGACGTCGTCCTCGTCGTCGTCGGGCTCCGCCTCCGCCAGCCGCGAGGCGGCCGGCCGGTCGTCCTCGTCCTCCGCGTTGGAGGGGGCGTAGCGGTCGGTCACCGGCTCGGTGAAGTGATCCGCGGCGGCTTCGAAGTCCACCGACCGCGGTTCGTCGTCCTCGTCGTCCTCGGCGAAAAACGAGACGACGTTCCGCGGTTCCGGCGGGCGGGGCGGCGCCGCCTCGGGCACGATTTTGGTCGCGGCGACGGCCGGCGGCGCCGGAGCGGGGGGGGCCTTCGGCTCCTCGGCCTTCGGCGGCTCGGCCACCACGACCGGGCGCGGCGGGGGCGGGGCGAGGTGCTGCCAACTGCCGCGGGCGGCCCCGGCGCCGTCGGACGCCTCCGTCCCCGGACGTTTCGTCGCGGCGCCGTCCTTCGCGGCGGGACCGGCGGCGGTCGATCGGGCCGGCGGGGCCTCCGGGCGGTGGACGAAGGGCTTCGGCGAGAGGTCTTCCGCGTCGGCGTCGTCGGTCGGGGGCGGCAGCGGGGGCAGGCCGGCGTCCAGGCGGGCGAACCGGTCGTGCACCACGACCTCCCGATCGCCCTCCTCGTCCAGCAGCGTGCGGGTGCCGTCGGAGAGCACCGCCCGCAGGAACGGGCGGCGGGCGGCGTCGCCGTCGGGCTCCGGCACGCCGGCGCCGACCTCGTAGGACGCGACTTCGCCCTCCTCGCGCCCGGCGGCCCCGGCGTCGGCAGCCCCGTCGCGGGGCTCCCCGTTCTCCTGAGAACGCTGGGGGGGGCGGTCCGCGGCCATGTTGGGCGGGAGCAAGGGGAAAGCGGGGAACCGCCCCATCTTAGCGGGCGATCTCCCTGTTCCCATCGTCCGTTCGGACCGGCGCCTTGAGCGCGACCCCTATCGTCGCTCAGGTCGGTCCCGCTTTTCCCCGCGGCGGAGCGGCCTACCATCAGGCCCCGAGACTCCGTTCACCGACGTCACAGGTCGCCCCGCCGGCGCCGCGTCCCCGCGGCGCCCCGGGGCCGATCCCGTCGGCGGTCGCCGGCTCGGGCGAACCCGCGTCACCCCCACGGCGTCCTTCCCCTCCCCGTCCTCCCGTCAGGCCCGCCGACCCCGTCGGCCGCAACGCATCGTGTCCGAAGCCGTCCTCCGGTTCCCCGACCCGGATCAGGTCCGCGTGGTCTTCGGCCACCGGGACCGCCACCTGCGCAAGGTGCGTGACGAACTCGGCCTCTCCGCCGTGCTGCGGGGCGAAGAGCTGCGGCTCCGCGGCGACCGGGAGCAGGTCCGTCACGGCAAGGCGGTGTTCGAGGAACTCGCCCGGTTGGCCCGCCGCGGCGGCCGCGTCGAGACCGCGGACGTCTCCCGGGCTCTCGCCGGCGAGTTCTCCCGCCCCTTCGACCCCGTGGAGGACGGCCCCGGCGATCGCTCCGCCCTCCCCCCCGCGTCGGCGTCGCCGTTCGCCGGCCCGCTCCCGGATCGTTCCGCCTCGACGAACGGCGACGGCGACGGGAGCGGCGTCTCCCTCTACGAGAAAAGCCGCGAGGTGAAGCCCCGCAGCGCGGGGCAGGCGGCGTACATCGAGGCGATCCAACAGAAGGATCTCGTGTTCTGCACCGGCCCGGCCGGCTGCGGGAAGACCTACCTCGCCGTGGCGATGGCCATTCACGCCCTGCGGACCGACCGCGTTCGCAAGATCGTGCTGGCCCGCCCCGCGGTGGAGGCCGGCGAGAAGCTCGGCTTTCTGCCCGGCGACATGCTCGCCAAGGTGAACCCCTACCTCCGCCCGCTGCTGGACGCTCTGAACGATATGCTCGATTACGAGCAGGTCCGCCGGTACATGGCGAAGGACATGATCGAGGTCGTCCCGCTCGCCTTCATGCGGGGCCGGACGCTGAATTCCACGTTCATGATCCTGGACGAGGCCCAGAACACGACCGTCACCCAGATGAAGATGTTCCTCACCCGCATGGGCGAGGAATCGAAAATCGTGGTCACCGGCGACGTGACGCAGCTCGACCTGCCCGACGACGTGCCCAGCGGCCTGAAGGACGCCGTGGGGCGGTTGTCGAAGGTGGAGGGCGTCGGCGTGGCGAACCTCGGCCGGGCGGATATCGTGCGGCACAAGCTCGTCCGCGACATCGTTCAGGCCTACGACGAAGACGCGCACGGCTGACGCCGCCCCGTCGTCCCGTCCCCCGGGGCGAAGCTCCCTCGGCCGTGCCGCCCGCCGGTCCGTCGTGCCGGTCCGTCGTGCCGAACGGGGCGGGTTTGCCGCCTCGGGGGGATCGGGTCGAGCGTCCGGGGCGGGACGGGTTCGCCCCGACGGTCGCCTCGGGGGTAGCATTCCCGCAGGTCCTCCCCCCTCCGGCGCCCGCCCCCGGCGTGAACGTCCCGTTTCTCACCCGCAGCAAGCCGTCCCGGGGCGGGGCGCCCGCCGGCCGTTTGCTGACGGCGAAACCCCCCTCGGCCCGGCCCGGAACGCGCGGCGGGAGCGGGGCCGGCGGGAGCAAATCCTCCGGGCGGTCCCGCTCCTCCTCGTCGAAGAGCCGCGGCGGCCGCAGCGGTTCGGGGAAGTCCCCCCCGGCGGAGACGTGGCGGGACGCCCTGCTGACCCGCCGCGGGGCGGCGGCCCGGCTGCTGATGGCGGCGGCGGCCTGCGCGGCGTTGGTCGTCGCCGTGCAGGGCTGGGAACCCACTCGGCAGACCCGCCTGGGCGACTTCGCCGGGGACGGTATCGCCGCCCGGGTGCCGTTCGAGGTGGAAGACAGCATTCAGACCGAGAGCCGCCGGGCGACCGCCCGGGCCGCGGTCCCGCCGATCTTCCGCAACGACCCCTCCAAACTGGCGGGGCTCGACGCCCTGTTCAGCCGGCAGCTCAAGACGTTGGCCTCCTCCGAGAGCTGGGATCAGGTCCCGGCGCCCGCCCGGGCCGCGTTCGGTCTGGCGGTGTCGGAGGCCGGCGAGAACCGGGAGGCCGCCGAAACCGCCGCCCGCAACCAGTTCGGCACGTTCCGCAGCGTGCTGCTGGGGCTCCCCGTCGAAAGCGCCGACGATCGCCCCGCGGCCCCGGAACGGCTCGAGGTCCTCACGCGGGAACTGCGTCCCCTGTTGCAGGCGCTGGGGCAGATCGGCACGTTGAACGAGGAGGCCCTGCGGGCGAACGACCTGGCGGACGACACGTTCATCCTCGCCCTGGACCCCGGGGAGCGGGCCCCCCCGCCGGAGACGCTCTCCGAAGCGGCGGTGCCCGCGCAGCAGCACACGATCGACTGGCTGCTCACGCAGTCGGAGAGCCTGGACGTCGCCTGGAACGCCGCCCCGGGGCTCTCCGCGCTGCGGGCGCCGGTGGAGCGGTGGTTGATCCGATCGGTGCCGGCGTCGCTGACGGCGGACCCGGCGGCGACGGAGGAGGCGAAGCTCGCCGCCGAACGGGCCGTCCCGCCGGCCGTCACGCTGTTCGTCCGCGGGCAGATTCTCGTGCCGCCCGGCGAGGTGATCGACGGCGATGCCGCCAACCTGCTCGCCGAGGAACACGCCGCCCTGGTGGAACTGGCGGGGCTGGAGGCCCGGCTGACCCGGGCGGCCGTCGTCGCCGGCGTGCTGGCCGTCATCGCCGGGCTGATCGGGGCGTTCATCCAGCGGAACGAACCGCGGCTGATCGTCGATCCCGGCCGGCTGGCCTCCTATCTGGCCCTGATCGTCGCCGCGGTGGCTCTCGGGCGGTGGCTCTCCTTCGACCCCTGGCGGGCGGAGGCCGTGCCCGTGCTGGCCTGCGCGATGACCTTCGCCGTCGCCTACAACCAGTGGCTCGCCGGGCTGACCGGGCTGGCCGTCAGCGCGATCGTGGTGTTCAGCACGACGGCGGACCTCGGCCACCTGCTGGTGCTCAGCAGCGCGGCGGCGGCGGCGGTGCTGCCGCTGTCGCGGGTGCCCAGCCGCTCGACCGTCATCGGCGTGGGCTTTTTCGCGGCTGGCGTCTACTTGACGGTCAGCGTGTGCGTGGGGCTGATCGAACGCCAACCGTTCGTCGCCGACCTGCCGGACTCCTGGGCCGTCGCCCACCCGGCGCTGATGAACGGCCTCCGCGGGGCCGGGTGGTGTCTGCTGGCCGGATATTTCGTCGCCGGGTCGCTGCCGTTCATCGAGCGCAGCTTCGGCGTGGTGACGGACATCTCCCTGCTGGAGATGAGCGACGTCTCCCACCCGCTGCTCCAGGACCTCGTGCGGCGGGCGCCGGGCACCTACAACCACAGCATCGCCATGGCCACGATCGGCGAGACCGCCGCCGACGCCATCGGCGCCAACGGACTGCTGCTCCGCGTCGCGGCCTACTACCACGACGTGGGCAAGATGCTCAAACCGCATTACTTCATCGAGAACCAGACCGCCGAGGACCGCGGCCGGCACGACGAACTGGCCCCGGCGATGAGCACCCTGATCATCATCGGCCACGTCCGCGACGGCGTGGACCTCGCCCGCCAGCACGGCCTGCCGCAGCGGATCATCGACTTCATCGAGCAGCACCACGGCACCACGCTGGTCAAATACTTCTACCACGAGGCCGGCAAGCGGGCCGAAAGCGAACCGGGCCACGAGGGCGACGCCGAGGAGAGCGCCTTCCGCTACCCCGGCCCCAAACCGCAGACTCGCGAGGCCGGCGTGATGATGCTGGCCGACGCCGTCGAGAGCGCCACCCGCAGCCTGTCGGAGCCCACGCCCGGCCGGATCGAAAATTTGGTCAAGTCCATCACGATGGACCGCCTGCTGGACGGGCAGTTCGACGAAAGCTCCCTCACGTTGCGGGAGATCCGCATCGTGGAGGAATCGCTGGTGAAAAGCCTGATCGGCATGCACCACGGCCGCATCAAGTACCCGGACCAGAAGGACTGAGGCGCCCGGCCGACCGCCGCCCCCGCGCCCCCGCATTGATGAGCGACCGCCTGATCTCCGTCGCCCCCCGGGACGAAACCGGCACGCTCTCCGCCGCGGACCTGGAGCGGCTGTGCGACGCGGCCGGGGCGGCGCTGGACCTGTGCGGGGTCTCCCACGCGGCGATCGACCTGGCGATCGTCGGCGACGAGGCGATGCACGCCCTCAACCGCCGCTGGCTGGACCACGACTACCCCACCGACGTGCTGAGCTTCCTGCTGGAGGAGGGCGGGGGGATTGACGAAACGGACGGCGGCGGCTGGGCGGTCGCCCCGCGGGAGGGCCAGATCATCGTGAACCCGGACTACGCCGCCCGGGAGGCCGCCGGGCACGACTGGCCCGTGCAGGGGGCGCCGGGGCACGAACTGTCCGCCAGCCTGCGGGAACTGATGCTCTACGTCGCCCACGGCACGCTGCACGTCTGCGGGTACGACGACCAGACGGACGCCCAGCGGGCCGTGATGCGCTCCGCCGAGGCCCGGGCGCTGGCGGCCTGCGGCGTCGCGGTCCCTCCCGGACACGCCGGTCCCGTCGGACACGGCGGTTCGGGCGTATCCGGCGGGGAGCGCTCCGGCTAGACTGCCGGCCCGCTCTTTCCTCCACCGAGGTCCATGGAACCCCCGTTGCTGTACGCCGCCCTTGCCGGGGCGGCGGCGTTCGTCTGCGGCGTCTTCACGCAAAGCCTGCGGGAGTTCTCGCGCGGCAAACTCCACGACCTGTGCGCCGAGCGCGGCCTGGACGACCGCTTCGGGGAGGTGCTGAAGAACCGGGAGTCGGTGCTGGTCGTCACCCGGGCGGCCACCTTCGTGCTGAACGTCGTCTGCCTGCTGCTGGCGGCCGGCGGGCTGGGCCTGCCGCTGCCCGGGCGCGCCCCCGACGACGCCTGGACCCGGTGGGAGACCTGGGCCGGGTGGGCCGCCTTCACCGCCGTCGCCGTGCTGGCGCTCAGCGTGTTGCCCTGGACGGTGGCCCGCGTCACCTCCGAGGCCCTGCTGGCCCGGGCCTGGCCGCTGGCCAGCGCCCTGGCGACGCCCTTCGCCCCGTTCGTGGCGGTGTCGAACTATCTGGACCGCACGATGCACCGCCTCGCCGGTCGGGCGGATCCCGGGCGGGACGACGCCAGCGTGCTGGGCGAGGAACTGAAAAGCGTCGTCGACGAGGGCGAACGCGAAGGCCTGCTGGAGGAGAACGCCGGTCGGATGATCCGGCAGGTGATCGAACTGCACGACGAGGACGTCGCCGCGGTGATGACCCCCCGCACGGCCATGGATACCGTTCCGGCCTCCGCCACGCTGGAGGAGGCCCGCGAGCTGTTCATGGCCCGCGGCCACAGCCGGCTGCCGGTGCACGGGGAGAGCCTGGACGACATTCGCGGCGTGCTCTACGCCAAGGACCTGCTCGCCTCGCTCGGAGCCCCCAGGCAGCCGGGCGAACCGGAGCCCGGCGTGGTCGAACTGGCCCGCGAGCCGCTGTTCGTCCCCGACGCCACCAAGCTGGACACCCTGCTGAGCCGCATGAAGGCGGAGCAGACGCACCTCGCCCTGGTCGTGGACGAGTACGGCGGGGTCGCCGGGCTGGTCACGATGGAGGACTTATTGGAGGAGATCGTCGGCGAGATCGTCGACGAACACGACCCGATCACCGAGGCCGAGACCGGCATCCGCCGCCTCCCGTTCCCGGGGGGGGAGGTCTCGGAGCCGGAGGGCGACGAGGAGCCCCGCGACCGCCGCAGCCGTCTGCGGGCGGCGAAGGTCAACGGCACGCCGCTGCCACGCTCCTTCGAGGTCGAAAGTTGGGTGCGGACGGACGACTTCAACGAGGTCGCCGGCTTCGAACTGCCCGAGGACGGCGACTTTGACACCCTCGGCGGCTTCGTGATGAGCGAGATGGCCCGCGTCCCCGCCTCCGGCGAAACCTTTGACTGGAAAGGCGTCCGCGTCACCGTGTTGGAGGCCGACAACCGCAAGGTGACCAAGGTGCGGGTGGAGGACGTCCCGCCGGAGTCGTAACCTTCGCGGCCCGCTCCGCCCTCATGGGGCTCACGCCCCACGCTCGCCTGCACGGTTCCCTATGCTCGTCAGCCGCAACTGGCTCTCCGAACTCGTCGCGTTGCCGTCCGATCTGGACGAGCTGACGGACCGGCTCACGATGTCCGGGCTGAACCTGGAGGGCGTGGAGCCCTTCGCCGGCGAGACCGGCGACGACGTGGTGATCGACCTGGAAGTCACCAGCAACCGCGGCGACTGCCTCGGCCACGTCGGCGTCGCCCGGGAGATCGCCGTCCTCTACGGCCAAGAATTCAAAGCCCCGGCCCCCGTCGGGGAACACCGGCCGTCACCCTTAGGCGGCGCGCCGCAGGGGAAAACCGCGATCCCCGTCGAGATCCAGGCTCCGGAGCTCTGCCCGATCTACACCGCGCGGATCATCCGCGGGGTGAAGGTCGGCGAGAGCCCGCAGTGGGTGAAGGATCGGCTGGCGGCGCTGGGCCAGCGGAGCGTCAACAACGTCGCCGACGCGACCAACCTGGCGATGCTCGAGACCGGCCAGCCGTTTCACGCCTTCGACCTGAAAACGCTCGGCGGCGGCCGCATCGTCGTCCGGCTCGCGGAACCGGGGGAGAAATTCACCGCCCTCGACGGCAAGAGCTACGAACTGCCCGCCGGGACGGGGGTGATCGCCGACGAGAACCACCCCGTCGCTGTCGCCGGGGTGATGGGTTCGGAGGACAGCGAGATCGGCGCCGACACCGTCGACGTGCTGCTCGAAGCCGCCGACTTCAGCCCGAAGATGGTGCGGGACGCCGCCCGAGGCCTGAACCTGCTCACCGCGGCCAGCCACCGGTTCGAGCGCGGCGTGGACGTCTCCGCTCTGAACGACCACAGCCTGCGGTGCGCCGCCCTGATCACGGAACTGGCCGGCGGCGCGCTGGAAGAGGGCGTGACGATCGCCGGCACGCCGCCGACCGAACCGGACGCCGTCCCGCTGCGGTTCGACCGCGTCCCGGCCCTGCTGGGCATGGCGGTCTCCGCGGAGGAAAGCGAAGCGATCCTCAACCGCCTCGGCTTCGAAACGGCCGAGCGGAACCACGGCTCCGCCACCTTCCGCCCGCCCGGCTGGCGCCGCCGCGACGTGACCCGCGAGGCGGACCTGATCGAGGAGATCGCCCGCATCCACGGGTACGAGCAGGTCCCCGACGACGCCGTCATCCCCACCGCCGTCGCCGTCACCCCGACCCGCGACCGCGTCGCGGACGTCCTCCGCGAAACGTTCGTCGCCTACGGAGCCTTCGAGGCCTACACCCTCACCTTCACTTCGGAGCAGGAAGCGAACCTGTTCCGCCCGGACGGCGACTCTCCGCTCCTCACCGTCGAACACAGCAGCCGGAAGCGGGAGAACGTGCTGCGGCCCAGTCTGCTGCCCGGCCTGCTGAAGGCTCGGCGGGAGAACGAGCGGAAGGGCAACGCGAACGTCGCCCTGTTCGAGTTGGCCCGCGCCTACCTCGCCGCCGACCCCGGCGACCCGGCCGCGGAGCCCTCCCGCTTCGGCTTCGTCTGCGGCTGGGATTTTTTCCAGGCGAAAGGCGTGTTGGAGACGCTGCTCTCCCGCCTCGGCGTGACGGCCGAACTGACCGCCGAACCCTGCGATCACGCCCCCTTCGCCCCCGGTCGGGCCGCGGAGCTGAAGCTGAACGGCGAACGCTGGGGTTGGCTGGGGGAGGGGGACGAAAAAGTCCTCTCGGCGAACCCGTGGAACCTCCGCGGGGCGGTCACGCTGTGCGAACTGGACCTCGCCCCGCTGGAAGCGTTTTGCGAGTTCGTCCCGCAGGTCAGCCCGCCGCCGCAGTTCCCGACGGTGGAGCGGGACCTGAACTTCGTGCTGGACGAGGCGACCCCTTGGGCCGCCCTCGCCGCCGCGGCCCGCCAATCCGGCGGGGCGTTGCTGACGGACGTCGCCTTCGCCGACCAGTACCGCGGCAACAAGCTGCCGGCCGGCAAGAAGAGCCTCGTCGCCCGCCTGACCTTCCGCTCCCCCGACCGCACCCTCACCGGCGAGGAGGTCGACGCCGCCGTCGTCGAGGTGGTGAACGCCGCCAGCGCCGCCGCCGGGGCGGAGTTGCGGGAGTAGGGTCCGCTGTGCGGACCGTCCAGAGTGAGCCCAGTGAACCGAGCACGGTCCGCGGAGCGGACCCTACGATCTTTTCATGTCCGCAACCCTGTCCCCGCCCGCCGAAACGCTCCCTCCGGTCGCGGCTAAGGGACCGCGAACGCTCCGCTTCGGCGCCCTCGAACTGCCCACGCGCTGGCTGCTCTCACCGCTGGCGGGGTTCACCAATCTGGAGTTCCGCCGGATCGCCCGGTCGCTGGGCGGGGTGGGGCTGGGGACGACGGACCTCGTCAACGCCCGCGGGTTGCTGGAGGGGAGCAAAAAGAGTCTTGAACTGATCGAGACCGGACCCGGCGACTCGCCGTTCGCCGTGCAGTTGTTCGGCAACGACCCGCACCTGATGAGCGAGGCCGCCAAGCTGGTGGAGGGGCGGGGCGTCGATTCGATCGACATCAACATGGGCTGCCCGGTGGACCGCGTTTGTAAGACGGGGGCCGGGTCAAAGCTCATGCAGGACACCTCCCGCACCACGGACCTCGTCTCCGCCGTGGTGAAGGCGGTGGAGGTGCCCGTGACCGTCAAGATGCGACTGGGCTGGGACGACAAGCAACTGACCGCCCCGGACTTCGCCCGCCGGTTCGAGGACTGCGGCGTGACCGCCGTGATGATCCACGGCCGCACCCGGGCCCAGGGCTTCAGCGGCACGATCAGCCTGCCGGGAATCGCCGCGGTCTGCGACGCGGTCAGCAGCATTCCGGTCATCGGCAACGGCGACGTCCGCACGGTCGCCGACGCCGAGCGGATGCTGAAGGAAACCGGCTGCGACGGCGTGAGCGTCGGCCGCGGGGCCTTGGCGAACCCGTGGATTTTTCGTCAGCTCGTCCAGTGGGAGACGACCGGTTCCTACGACCCGCCGGGGTCGTTCGCGGACCGCATGGACTTACTGAAGCGGCAGTTCGGCGACCTGTGCGATCGGCACGGCGAGGAACGGGCCGTGCCCCGGTTCCGCAAGATGGCCCACTGGTACCTGAAAGCGATGAAGGTCCGGGCCGAACTGCGGGGCGTCGTCCAGCAGGCGAAGACCCGGGCCGAGTTCGAAGCCGCCCTGAAGCGGGTCTGGGACGAGGGCCCCGTCGGCCAACTCACCCGCACCGGCCTGCTGCCGGACATGCACGTCCCGGTGCCGAAAGGACCGGTCGAACGCTGGTGAGCCGCCTGCGGCGCCCGAGCCCCGACCGTGAGGGAGGGGCCGTTCACCCGGGTGCGGCCGTTTCCCCCGGACGCCGTTCGGCGGTCGCCGCCGGGCGGGATCGCGCGGCCCCGCCAGAGAGGCCCCTCCCTCACGGTCAGGGCTCGGCTCGCCGCCCCTACGCCGCCTTCCGCAACGCTTGCACATGCGTGTGGTCGAGGTCGACCAGCGAGTTGACGTTGCCGTGCACCGGGCGGTGCTGCCAGCGGCCGTCGGCGGGGTGGACCTCCATCGGCACCGGTGTGGTGGGGCCGAGCATCGTGGAGACGATCTTGGCGTCGACCGTGCTGCCGGGCACGCAGGAGAGCCGGTAGCGCTTGAGCACGCTGGGGATCACCGTCTTCAACACGGTCGTCGCCAGCATAGCCCCCAGGCAGAGCCGCGGGCCGCTGCCGAAGGGGATGTAGCCGTAGGAGGGCGGCTTGAGGTCTTCCCACCGCTCCGGCGTGAACCGCATCGGGTCCGGGTAGATCTCCGGCAGGTGGTGAGTGATGTACTGGCTGAAGATCACCGCGGAGCCGGGCGAGAGCTTCAGCGGGCCGAGTTCGACCGTCTCCGCCGTCAGCCGCTGGCTGTAGCCGCTGGCCGGCAGGCAGCGCATCGATTCCTTGATGACCCGGTCCAGTAGGGGTAGGGCGTCCGCCTCGCCGGGGGTAGCCGCGTCGCCGGCGACCCCGGCGGCGACCTCCGCGGCGAGAGCCTGCGCGATCTCCGGGTGCTGGGCGAGCAGGAACAGCGTCCAGGTCATGCTGTGGGCGGTCGTCAGGTGGGCCGCCCCGAACAGCAGCGTGACGTGGCCGATCAGCTCCGTATCCGTGATGCCGCCGCCCTCCGGATCCTTCTCGGCGGCGTCGATGAGGATGCTCAGCACGTCGCGGCCGGGCGGCTTGCCGCGGCGGGCGTCGATCATCGCCTGCACCTCGCCCTCGAGGTCCTCGGCCAAGTCGAGCAGTTCGTCGTAGCTGTCGAGGTACTCCGAATCGGAGACCAGCGCCCCCATCCCGGTGTTGTGGTTCAGGTGCACCCAGCGGTCGATCTTCTCGCCGGTGCGGTAGGCCAGCTCCGGGTCGTCCAGGCCGAACAGGATGGCGCTGGTCAGCTTCCGCATGTAGCCGTTCATCTCCTCATGGAGATCGATCGACCCGCCGACCTGCCAGTCGTTCAGCAACTCGGCGGTCAGCTCGGCGATGGCCTCGTGGTACGCCGGCATGATCCGCTTGGAGAACGGTTCCATGACCATGCGGCGGTGCCGTTTGTGGTCGGCGCCGTTCATCGTCAGCAGGCCGCTGGTCACGCGGCGCTGGGCGCTGCGGCGGTTGCCGCGGATGGCGAAGAACTTGCTGTGAAAGCGTTTGCCGTCGCTGAGAACCGTGCGGTTCAGCTCCGGGCTGAACACGAACGTCAGCGACATCCCGTCCTCGGCCCGCAACTGGGCCAGCGGGCCGTGCAGTTTGTGCAGCCGCATCATGCACGCGGCGGGATCGGCGGGGAACTCCCGCAGATCGCCCAACGTGATCGGCCCGGAGGCCGGCGGGGGCATCGGGACTGACGGGGCGGCGGTCGGGTCGGCGGGGCGGCCGGTCGTCGCGGCGGCGGCCGCCGCGGCGAACGGGCATCCGGCGTTGGTCGCGTGGGGCTGCATAGGGCGCGTCCAAGCGCAATCGGACCGGGAAAAATTTCTACTATGAAGGATTAGTGCATGCCGCCCCCGTCGGTCAACGTCCGCTTGGGACATCTCCCCAGCATCCCGCCGCCATGGTCTCCGGGGGGCGCCGCGGGCGGCGCGACCGATCGGTCGGTTACGATGAGGCGATGAACACGCCGAACTCCCCCGCTCCCGCCTGGAACCCGTCCGACGACGAAGACGTCGTCGAGGTGGCCAGCTGCGCCAACGACGCCGAGGCCGCCGGTCTCGCCGCGACCCTCAACGAAGCCGGGATTCCCTGCAAAGTGGTGCAGGAAGGTTCCGGCGTGGGCGGCGGCGGCATCCCACTGGGCTCCCGCACCGAGCCGAAGCTCTGGGTCCGCGAGCACGACGCCGAGGCCGCCTCCCGCCTGATCCGCGAGATGCGGGACGAAATCGAAGCGGAGCACCGCCGCCACCCGCACCGGGAAGAGGAGTAGTCACTCCGCGGACGGGACCGCCTGCGGTTCGACGTACTCGTCTGCCGGGTCGAACTTCGGACTGCACACGATCAGCACGCGCATCGCTCCGACCGCCCGGTGCCGCACGCCGGGCGGGATGCGGATCGCGTCCAGCGGCTTCACCGGGATGCGTTCCCCGTCCAGCTCCAACGCCGCGTCGGGACCGCATTCGAGGATCACGTACACCTCAGTCTGCCGCTGGTGGTGATGCGTTTCCGCGTCGGCGGAGATCGTCGTCAGGTGCACCGTCGCGGGGAAGTCGGCGGCGTCGGCGAACGCCCGCCGGGCCGTCCCGCAGGGGCAGGGCACGCCCGGCAGGTCCGGCAGCGAAACCTTCTCCGCACGCGGTCGGTTCATTCGGCTGCGGGGGCGGTTCGGGAGGGGCGGAGGGCGGATTGAAACGCGGCGTACTCTGCCGGCGCCACGCGGGTCGGCGCCAGCACGAGGCGGTGGTCGCTCCGGGACGTCCAGCCGTGGGAGACCTCGCCCACGTCGAACCCGGGGCTCAGCCAGAGGTGATCGAGGTGCAGGACCGGCGCCGGAACCGGCCAGGTGGCGGCGTAACCCCGGCCGTGCCGCTCGAAGGCGTGGACGAACCCGGCCTGCCGCAATGCGTCGAAGTGCACGCTGTCCGGCGGGGTGTTGAAGTCCCCCGCGATCAGCGTCGGTCGCTCGGCGGCCAGTTCCCGAGCGAGTTGGAGGACGTGCCGCATTGCGGGGCCGCGGTCGACTTTCGGGTTCGAAGGCAGGTCCACCGCCAGTACGGCGACCCGTTGGCCCCCCAGTTGGGTTTTCGTTCGCACCGCAAACCCGTCGCCGCAGTTTGGTACTGGTAACTGGACGAGTTCCACGCCGCTGGTCGGCCCGCGGGAGAGGACTGTGATCCCGGCTCCCGGGCGTTCGACGAAGAACTGACCGCCGAACCGCTCCCGCCAGAACGCGTCCGCCCTCCCGTCCTCGCCGCTTTCGACCAGTACGGCGAGCGTCGGGTGATGCGCCTCCAAGGCGTCGGCGACCTTCGCCCACCCGGCAGCGCCGCGGGCGACGTTCCAGACGACGACCCGGGGCCGGTCGTCGAATGTGACGTCCTCGTAAAGAAAGATGGCAGTATTCGCCGCCGCGAGCAGTCCCAAGGCGCTTAGCATCAGGACGCCTTTCACCGTCAGACGCAGGCCCAGTGCCCCGGCTGCCGCGAGGGCGGCGGCGAGCCCGAGGAGCGTCAATACCGGCGCGCTGAGGGCGTAAAACGTCGGCGCCAGGGGGGCGAACCCGTCGCGGACCGTCACGCGAAGGGCGATCCCTCCCACGACCGTCGCGGCAAGCACGCCCGCGACCGACTTCAACCCCCAACGGAGGGATTGAGACGCTCTCGAGCGGGATCGTCCCGACGGCGGACTCACGGGCGCGGGCCCCGCGACGGGCGGAGCGGCGGGCGGCGCCGCGAGGAGCGGCGGGGCGGTTTCGCGAAGCGGAGGACGGCGGGCGAGGATCGGCATGGCGGCGGGAGGCAGGATATCGCTCGTTCCGCCCCACATTGGAGAAGAAACTGTGAGACCTGCGGGACTCGCCGCGGCCGAACGTCGCGGGGCGGGATCCTGCGGGCCGCGCGGCAGGGAGGCCGGCGTGGCGAACCGGCAACGTCCGTCCCGGGCCGGACGGGGCCGCCTCAGGCGAGAATCTCCTCCACGACGCGGCCGTGGACGTCCGTCAGGCGGAAGTCGCGGCCGGCGTGGCGGTAGGTGAGGCGCTCGTGGTCCACGCCCATCAGGTGCAGCATCGTGGCGTGCAGGTCGTGGACGTGGGTGCGGCCCTCGACGGCGGCGAAGCCGAACTCGTCCGTCGCCCCGTGGACGTGCCCGCCCTTCACGCCGCCGCCGGCCATCCAGACGGTGAAGCCGTGGTGGTTGTGGTCGCGGCCGTTCACCTTGCCGGCGTTCGAGCCCGGCTTGGGCAGCTCCACGACCGGGGTGCGGCCGAACTCCCCGCCGCACATCACCAGCGTTTCGTCCAGCAAGCCGAGCCGCTTCAGGTCCGTCAACAGGGCGGCGTGCGGCTTGTCGCACTGGCGGGCCAGCTCCATGTGGCGGGGCACGATGTCGTCGTGGTGGTCCCACGGCTGGCCCTGGCCGTGATACAGCTGCACGCAGCGGACGCCGCGCTCCACCAGTCGGCGGGCCAGCAGGCACATCCGGCCGTGCAGGGCGGTCGTCTTGTCGTCCAGCCCGTACAGATCGCGGACCTCCTGCGGCTCCTTCGACAGGTCGAACGCCTCGGAGGCGGACCCCTGCATCCGGTAGGCGGTCTCGAAGCTCTGAATACGGGCTTCGAGCTTGGCGTCGGCCCCGGCGGTCGCGGCGGCCCGGGCGGCGTGCTCCGCGTTCATCGCTCGCAGCAGTTCGAGCTGGGCTTCCTGTTCCCGCGGGCCCAACCGGGGGCGGACGTGTTCGACCAGCTTTTCCACCTCCGTGTGGCGGGGGTTCATGTGGGTGCCGGCGTGCACGCCGGGCAGAAACCCGCTCCGCCAGTTGGCGGCCCCGGCGGTCGGGTAGCCGTCCGGGCAGAGCACGATGTAGCCCGGCAGGTTGTAGTTCTCGCTGCCGAGACCGTAGGTCAGCCAACTGCCGAACGCCGGCCGGGCCAGCCGCCCGTCGCCGGTGTTCATCAGCATCAGGGACGGCTCGTGGTTGGGCACGTCCGCGTGCATGCCGCGTAGCAAACACAGGTCGTCGGCGTGCTCCCCAACGTGCGGGAACATCTCGCTGACCGGCAGTCCGCTCTCGCCGTACTGCTTGAACTTGTATTGGCTGGCGAACGCGGCGCCGGTCTTCCGTTCCGTTCGCAGTTCGATCGGCAGACTTTTGCCGTCGTACTTCGTCAACTCCGGCTTCGGGTCGAACGAATCGACGTGCGACAGCCCGCCGTTCATGAACAGGTGGATGACCGCCTTCGCCTTCGGCGGGTGGTGCGGCAGACCGCCGAGGCCGCCCACGGCGCCCGCCCCGCCGCTCTCCCGGGCGAACGCGGAGGCGTCCTGAGCCAGCGTCGCCGCGAGGCCGACCAGACCCAGACCGGTCCCGGCCCGGGCGAGCATCTGGCGACGGGAGAGCGGCGCGTCGGGGAAGAACATGGGAGGGGTCATTCGAGGAAGGCGAACTCGTTACTCATCAGCAAAGCCTGCGCCAGCAGCGCCGGGGCGCGCTCCCCGCCGGCGGCGAGATAGGCTTCGGCCCGCTCCCGCTCCGCGGCGGTCGGCTCGCGGAGCAGCACGCGGCGGTACAGGGCGCCGACGTCCGACCCGGTCTGCTGCGCCAACGAGGCCGCCCACGCCGACAGGTGCGGGCCGTTCAGGGCGAACAGGGCCTGCTGCGGCACGGCGGTCTCCGTGCGGTCCGCGGCGCTGCTGTCCGGGGCGGGGAAATCGAAGTTCCGCAGCACGCCGGGCAGGTCGTTCCGGTTCACCCGGGCCCGGATCGTGCGGACGGCGACCGGTTCCGGCCCGAACGCCTCCACCGGGCGGCCGGTGGCGTCCTGATCCAGCACGCCGGCGGCGGCCAACACGCTGTCCCGCCACGCCTCCAGCGTGAGCCGGCGGCGGGGGAAGTGCGTCAGCAGGCGGTTGCCGGGGTCGATCTCGGAGCCCGCGGCGGGGCCGGCGGTGCGGCGGTAGGCGTCGGTCAGGGCGATCTGGCGGTGCAGCCATTTCAGGCTCCAACCGTGGGCGACGAACTCCGAGGCGAGCCAGTCCAGCAGTTCCGGGTGCGAGGGCGGATCCCCCTGCAAACCGAAGTCGCTGGGCGTGGCGACAATACCGGTGCCGAAGTGCCAGGCCCACACGCGGTTCACGATCACGCGGGCCGTCAGCGGATTCTCCGGGTCGACGATCGCCGCCGCCAGCTCCCGCCGCCCGCTGACCCCGCGGGCGGAGTTCGGGTCCTCCGTCAGTTCGACTAGCTCCCCGTCGGTGAGAATCGAGGGCAGGGCGTGCGGCACGACCTCGTCTCCCCGCCGGCCGCGGTCGCCGCGGATAAAGACGGTGTTCCGCACGCGGCGGTCGGCGTCCCTCAGCGCCTCCGCCCGCGGCGGGGCGTGGGGGCTGTCGGCGATGAAGGTTTCCAGATTCTTTACCGCGTTGCGGTGGGCGTTCCGCTCCGCCTGATTGGCGAACCGCTCAAACTGCCCCTCCGGCACGACGGCGTACTGATCCGCCGCCGCGAGGGCCGCGTCGGCCTGCGGGGCGTCGAACCGTTCGATCAGGGCGGCGACCGCCTCCGGGTCGGCGTCTGCGCCTTGGTTCTGCAGGCGAACCCACTCGCCCAACGCGGCGTCGTCTTCTTTGAGTCGCTTCAGGGTGTCGCGGAAGTGACGGACGGCGGCGTCCCGCAGCGCCTTGCGACGCGGGTCGTCGTCCGGCATCACGCCGGCCCCGGCGGCGAGGTACTGCCCGAACTTCGCCCGCAGGTCGGCGACGATCGCCTCCGTCTGTTTCGCCTGCTCCGCGTCGGCGGCGGCCTCCAGTTCGCCCCGCTTCGTGAGGAACGCCCGCACCGCCGGGGTGTCGGCCGGCTCGCCGATCCGCGGCAGCTCCTCCCGGTCCACGCTGCTGCGGAACACGCCGAACAGGGCGTAGTAGTCCTCCGTCGGGATCGGGTCGAACTTGTGATCGTGACAGCGGGCGCAGGCCACCGTCAGCCCCAGCAGGCCGCGGGAGGTCACGTCCACCTGGTCGTCGGCGATCAGGATGCCGTCGTTGCGGAAGCGGTCGCCGAGGGTGAGGAATCCCAGCGCCGCCAGTTCCGGGGCGTTCTCCGGCAGGCCGAGCAGGTCCGCGGCGAGTTGCTCCGTCACGAACTGATCGAACGGCTTATCCTCGTTGAAGCTCTCGCTGACGTAGTCCCGGTAGGTCCAGGCAAAGGCGTACTCGATCGATTCGGTGAACACGTATCCGCGGGTGTCCGCGTAGCGGGCCACGTCCAGCCAGTGCCGGGCCCACCGCGGGCCCAGCCGCGGGTCGGCCAGCAGGCGGTCGATCAGCCGCGGCCACCAGTCCGGGGACTCGTCGGCGAGGGCGGTTTGCAGTTCCTCCCAGGTCGGCGGCAGGCCGAGCAGGTCGAGGTAGGCCCGGCGAACCAACGTGCGGCGGTCGGCCTCCGGGGCGGCGACCGCTCCGGAGACGGCCATCTTCGCGTTGAGGAACCGGTCGATCGGCGTGCTGCCGGGGGCGTCGGGAACCGCGGGCCGCACGACCGGCTGGAAGGACCAGTGCCGCGTGAGGTCCGCGGCTTCGCCCTCGGCGGGGGCGGCGTCCTCCGGCCAGACGGCGCCGCGCTGGACCCAGTCGGTCAGCAGGGCGATTTCCTCTTCGGGCAGCTTGCCGGAGGGGGGCATGCCGGTGTCGTAGTCGCCGTGGGCCAGCACCTCGATCAGCCGGCTGCCGGCCGGGTCGCCGGCCGTGATCGCCGGGGCGCCGGTGCTCAGTTCTTCCGTCGAGAACGCCGTCGCCCGGCGGTCCAGCCGCACGCCGCCCTGCTGTTTGTCGGCCCCGTGGCACTCGAAGCACCGCTTGGCCAGCAGCGGGCGGATGTGCGTTTCGAAGTGCTGAACCGCCGCCGGATCGGGCGCCGAATCGGCCGCGGGGGCGACGCCCGCGGTCAGCGACAGGCAGACCGCCGCCGCGGCGAGGTGCGGGAGGGAAGGCAAGATGTGTCGCGGGGCGGGCATGAGGTCGGTCCGGGGGACGGGCCGGGCGGGAGGCGCATTCTACCGATAGTCGCGCCTTGATACATCGGGCCGGGACCGCCCGGGGGCGATCTCGGTAGGTTGACCGCATGAGGATTCGCACCGAACGACCGTTCCGCGTCCGCGTGCTGCTGGTCGCGGCGACCATGTGGACGGCGGCGATCGCCCGGGCCGATTTGGGGCCGGAGAACGTCGTGCTGGTCGTCAACGGCGACAGCGTCGCGTCCCGCACGGCGGCGAACCATTACGTCGCCGCCCGGGGCCTGGCCGACGCGGCGGTCGTCGTGCTACGCGACCTGCCGGACTGGGAGGAGACGGACGTCGCCCGGTTCCGAGACCGCATTCTGCGGCCGACGTTGACGGCCGCGAACGACCGCGGCCTCGCCCCGCAACTCGACGCCGTGGCCTACAGCACGGCGATCCCCACGAAGATCCGCCTCGCCGCGGACCTCTCGGCGGAAGTCTGGGGCGACGGCCCGCGGCCGCACAAGATCTTCACGCCCTACGGCTCCCTGACCGGGCTGACGACCCTTTACGAGCCGGTTTTGCAGAAGCGGGCCGCGGAGTACCTCGCCCCGAACGCCAACGCCGCCTTCGCCGAGCCGGAGCGGGGGGAGGAGGACGAACCCGTCGCCCCGGCGACGGCCGGCTTCCGCCGGGCGATCGGCTTTGACGCCGACCGCCAGCCGACCGTGGGGCCGGGGCGGCGGTATCTGCTCAGCACGGCGCTCGGCGTGACGACCGGACGGGGGGAGACGGTGGAGGAGATCGTCGCACGACTGCGGGCCGCCGCCGCGGCCGACGGCACGCGGCCGGCGGGGGCGGTGGTCTTCTGCGACACCAAGGACGTTCGCAGTACGACCCGCCAACCGCTGTTCGCCGCCGCGGTCGCCGGCATCGAGGCGGAGGCCGCCGATCGGGGCCTTAACGTGCGGGCGAAGATCATCACGACGAGCCTGCCCCGGCGGGAGCCGTCGCTCGTCGGCCTGACCGCCGGTCTGGCCGGCGTCAAACCGCAGGACTGGAGGAGCCCGCTCGTCGGCTTCGCCCCCGGGGCCTTCGCGGACAACCTCACCAGCTTCGGCGGCGTGCTGTCGGAGCGCGGACACGGCCAGGTGACGGCGGTCGACTGGCTGCGGTTCGGCGCCGCGGCCAGCGGCGGTACGGTGCACGAACCGTACGCGGTGCCCTTCAAGTTCCCCTCGCCCTTCCTGCATCTGCACCGCCTTCGCGGCGTGACGCTGGCGGAGGCGCTGATCCGCAGCGTCGCTGGCCCGTACCAGTACCTCGCGGTCGGCGACCCACTCAGCAACCCCTACGCCCGCCGGCCGGTCGTCACGCTGGGGATGCCGCAGAGCGACGCGGAGACCCCGCTGAGCGGCGTCGTCCCAATCACCCTGGGCGCCGCGGACGCGGAGGGGAAGCCGGTGAAGCTCGCCGGGTGGGAGCTGTACGTCGACGGTCAGCGGATCGCCGTGCTGCCGCCGGGCCGGCCCTTCAATTGGGACACGACGAAGCGGCCCGACGGCGCCCATGAGTTCGCCGCCGTGGCCGTCGCCGCCGACGCCGCCCAAAGCCGCGGCCGGGCGGTGCGGGGGGCGGTCGTGCGGAACGGCGACCGCCCCGGGGGCCCGCGGCTGTCCGCCGACGTGACCGAAGCGATCTGGGGCGAGCCGCTGACCGTCGCCGTCGAGGTTCGAGGGGACGCGGATCAGTACGTCGTGCGGCACGGTCGAGAGGTCGTCGGGGAGCGAGTCGGCACGCCGGACGGGGACGACCGTACCCTGAACGACGTGGACGGTCGCCGAACGCACTTCTACCGCGTCGACACCCGGCCCCTCGGCCTCGGCCCGGTCACGCTGCGGGCGGAGATCACGCCGGACGGGGAGGACGGCGAGCCCGGTCCCCCGGTGCGGTCGGCGCCGCTGACGGTCACGATCGTCCCCCCGCTGCAGCGGGGGCGGAGCGTGGCGGAGAACGAGACGCTGCTCGACGGACCGAAGTTGCGGTGGGCGGGCGGGGCGCCGGTCGTCATGAGCGGCGGACTGCCGGACGGGTGGCTGGAGAAGGCGAAGCCGCCGGCGGGGACGGCGTTCACCCTCTCCGCGGTCGTCACGGTGCGGGAGCCGGGGCTCTACCGGTTGGCCCTGCGGACGAACTGCGACGTGTCGGTCGCCGTCGGCGGCGAACCGGCCCCGGCGATGACGGGCCCGACGGAGGCGTCCGCGGCCGGCGACGCCTGGCGGAGCGTGCCGGTGTGGCTCGAGTGGGGACGCCACGCCGTCGTCCTCACCGGCCGCACGCCGAAGCGAGCCCCCCTGCTGAACGTGCGGTGGGGCCGCCGCGGCCTGCAAACCCCCACCGCCGCCACGTGGCGGCGGGTCGCCGGGGACTAAACGGCCCGCTTGGCGAACCGCCACGCTCCCAGCGTCAGGAAGACGAGGGCGAACCCGCACAGGGCGGCGGCGCATTCCCACACCACGCCGGAGTCCGGGCGGGGCGTGGCGAGCACCTGGTCGTAGCCGATCAGCGCCCAGGCGTGCGGCGTGGCGAGGCTCAGGGTTTGCACGCTCTCGGGCAGCCAGTCCCGCGGCATAAAGCACCCGCTGATCCCCGCCAGCAGGATCACCGTGCTGGTGGCGTACGCCGAGACCTGCGCCTCGCTGTTCACCATCGTCGCCACGAGCAGCCCCAGCCCGGTCGCCGCGGCGCTGCAGGCGAGCGCGATCGGCAACAGCAACCAGGGCCGCGGCCCCCACTCCATCCCGAACAGGGCCTTGCCGGTGAGGAACAGGATCGCCGTCTGCAACACGGAGATCACGTAGAACGGCAGCGTCTTGCCGATCAGGATCGACGTCGGCCGCACCGGGGTCGTGCGGAGCCGGCGGAGGGTGCCCAGGTCCTGCTCGTACAGGAAGCTGCGGGCCATCAGGTTCACCAGGAAGAACACGAACATCACCGTGTAGCCGGGGACGATCTCGTCGTACACGTTGGAGATCACCCCGCCGCCGGCGGGGGGCTCGGAGAGCGGGATCTCCCGCGGCCCGGCGGCCGTCTCCGCGGCGATGCGATCGCAGGCCCCGGACAGCACGGTCGCGGCCCGGGGGTTGCGGCAGATCAGCAGCCGGCCCAGCCGCGGGATCACCAGCCCGGCGACCGCCAGCCGGATGCCGCCGGAGGGCTCCGCGTCGTCGCCGCTGTAAAGCGTCACGTCCAGCGGGGCGAGGTTGCCGTGCGCCAGCGGGCCCTCGTTGGAGCCGAACAGCGTGTCCGGCTCGACGGTGTAGCCCCGGCGGTAGAAGGTCGGGCCGAAGATCACCGCCTCGTCCACCAGCCCGCGGTCGACCAGCGCCCGGGCGGCCTCGGCCGGGTCCTCGGGCAGGGGCGCCGCCATTTGGTCGTCGAGGATCGTCGCCCAGTGCTCCGGCGTGTCCGCCCGGATGCCGCCGACCTCCCGGGCGTTCAGCCCGGCGAGCACTTCGACGACGGTGTTGCGAGCTTTGGTTCGCTCCGCGGCGGCTTCGTCGGGCGGGAAGGCCGGGGAGGGCAGCAGGTCCGGCGAGAGCTCTGCATCCGGCGGGTCCTCGAAGCCCTCGGCCCCGATGGCGTCGTAGTCGATGGCGTCCGCCACCACGACGCGGATCGCCGGCGCCTCGCCGCCCAGGCCGGGCAGCCGGCCGGTCGTCAGCCCGATGATCGCAATGAACGACAGCGGCAGGATCAGCAGCATCGCCGCCGTCCGCCGGTCGCGGACCAGCAACAACAGATCCTTGGCGGTGATGACGAGGGCGGACATGAACGGTGGGTGAGGGGGGAAGCGAGAGGGGGACGGAGGCCGGGACGCGTCGCGGGCGAGCCGCGTCGCGCCTCCATCCCTCCGTCCTCCTCCCCGGCTAGTCTCGTAGGGTGTTGCCGGTCAGTTTGAGGAACAGGCGTTCGAGGTCCGGCTCGTCGGTCTGCACCGAGTCCAGGCGGCCGCCGGCGGATTTGACGTGCTCCAGGACCGGGGCGAGCACGCCGGAAAGGGTCGTGTCGCCGTTCAGGCGGCTGCGGGGCAGGGCGAAGGTCACGGCGCCGCTGGGCTGGGCGACGACGTCGAACAGCCCGGCGAACGCCGGCGGCAGCAGCGCGGCGCCCTCCGGATCGTTCGGCGGCGGCGTGACGGACAGCCGCAGCACGCTCTCCAGCGGGGCGAGCAGGTCCGGAATCGTGCCCGCCGCCAGCACCCGGCCGGCGTCGATCACGGCGACCCGGTCGCAGACCTCCTCCACCTCTTCCATATAGTGACTGGCGTAGACGACCGCCGTGCCCTCGGCGGCGACGTCCTTCACGCTGGCCAGCAGGTGGGCCCGGCTCTGCGGGTCCACGCCCACCGTCGGTTCGTCGAGGATCAGCACGCTGGGCCGGTGGAGCAGGGCGCAGCCGAAGTTCAGCCGCCGCTTCATCCCCCCGCTGTAGTGCTCCGCCCGGTCGTCGGCCCGGTTCGTCAGGCCGGTGCGGCGGAGGGCGTCGGCGACGCGGTCGTCCAGTTCCGTCCCCCCCAGCCCGTACAGGCGTCCGAAGAACCGCAGGTTCTGCCGGGCGGTCAGCTCCGGGTAGATCGCCAGATCCTGCGGGACGACGCCGAGCCGGGCCCGCAGGTCGCGGCGGCTCGGGGTGAGGGCCTCCCCGCTGAGTTCCACCGTCCCCCCGTCGGCGGGCAGCACGCCGCAGGCGATCATCATGGTGGTCGACTTGCCGGCGCCGTTCGGGCCGAGCAGCCCGAACACCTCCCCGGGGGCGACTTCGAGGCTGACGTCCGCCACGGCGACGAGGTCGCCGAAGGTTTTCCGCAGGTTTTGCAGGCGCAGGGCGGCCTCCCCGGCGGCGGGGGACGCGGCGGCGGGGTTGGCGGGCGGCGGGGCGAGGGCGGCGGTCACGGCGGGAACCTAAGGCCGACGGCGCCGCACGGCGACCCTGCGGCCCCCCGCGGGGCGGTCGGTCAAAACCCGCCGACCCGCACCGCGTGGGCGCCCAGCACGCCGAGCGCCGCGGCGAGGGCGACGCGGACGTTGTCGTTAATCCGGCTGCGGGCGCTCTCCCACAGCCCCGCCGGCAGGGCGCCGCCCAGCCCGATCAGGGCGGCCGTTCCCCAATCCGGCAGCGGGGTGACCGCCTCGGGATTCATCAGTTCCCCCCGGTACAGAATCGCCGCCCCGGCCGTGCCGCAGAGGACGAAGGCGAGCAGTCCGACCCACGATTTCTCCCGGTTCCACGGCAACCGGGCGCCCCACCGAGAGCCGGCCGCCAGTTTGCCGAACAGCGTCGCGGAGCCGTCCCCGAACGCCAGCACGCCCAGCACGGCGAACGCACACTCCGGCCGGTCGGGGAAGCAGAACAGCGGCAGCACCACCCCGGCGGCGTAGCCGAACACGCTGGCGAAGCGGCCGTTGAAGGCGTCCTCCTCGCCCTCGGTCCGTCGCACCTCCCGCCAGCGGAACCAGGCCGTCGCCGTCAGGGCGACGAAGACGGTCAGCAGGATCCCCCGCAGGATCGGCGAGAGCGGCACCCGGTGCGGGACGTACCACAGCAGCGGCGGCAACAGGCCGGGGCTGAAGTGCAGGGCCCGCCGCCGCCACTCCGCCGGCGACAATCGGCCCGGGCGCCGGGCGGGGCCGTCGTCCGTTGGGGTGTCGACCGGCGGGGCGTCGGCCGAGGCCCCGTTCTCCCGCGCGGAGGGCGGCAGCGGGCGGGCGGCGCTCATCGCGGCGGGGCGGGGGAGGTCACGATCGCCGACTGTCCGCTTCGCGTTCCCGCAGCGTCAAGGGGCGTCCGCCTCGGGCGGAGAGAACCGGTCCGGGGGGAACCGGTCCGCGGGGGACCGACCCGGCCGGGGCTCACGGTTCGAATTCGAACGGATCGTCGGCGGGATCGTCGGCGGCGTCGACGGTCGCCTCGGCGGCGACCGGCTTCTCCTCGTCCTCCTTCGCCTCGGCCAGCCGCACCGAGGAGGCGCCGGCGGGCGGGGCGCTGACGGCGACGGAGTACGGCAGCGGATTGATCGGACGGCCGGTGCGTTCGCCGACGGCGATCGACTGCTTCACCGAGCCGTTCTGCCACGGGCCGATGCCCAGCAGGTAGGAGTTCGAATCGTCGCTGCGGGCGAGGCTCATGCCGCCGGGGCCCAGCGGCTCACGGGTTTTGGCGTCGTAGAGCGCCAGGCCGATCTTGGCGGTGGCGATCTGCCGGTCGCGGTTCCAGACCTTGACTTCGGGGATCTCGACCGGGGCGATGCCCGGCAGGGAGATATTCGGCGTGCCGACGTAGCTCTGCTGACGGTCGGTGCCGACGCCGCCGCTGCGGATCTCGGCGATCACGTCCGCCTCCTCCGGCTTGGCGGCCAGCCGGGCGCCGGAGGTCATCACCCGGTGCCGAATGCTGCTGACCAGGTAGCCCTTGTCCACGCAGTCCAGGTACTGCGGATCGACGAACACGCTTTTCCCGGCGAGCGGCCGCAGGTCGATCTTGGAGATGCTGCGGTCGATCGCGTCGGAGACGAGCAACTGCTCCATCCCGGTGCGGGCGGTGTCCGAACTGCGGGTGGTCGCGCAGCCGGTGGCCGTCAGCAGCAGAACGGCGGCCGCGCACGCCGCGACGGGGGCCGAGAAACGCATGAGAAGAACCCGGTCGGGTTGTCAACGGGAGGGAGCGCGGCCGGGGCATAGGCCGCGGTCGCCCTCCGACGCAAGATCAGCCCCGAGAACGCACCCCCCGCCGGGGAGGCCGGACCGGGACCGGTGAACCGCCGGGCGGCCGCGGACGTTACGCTGACCGCTCGCCTCCCCCTTCCGAACCCCCGCCTCCGAGATCCCATGGGTCTGTTCAGCACGCTGCTCGGTCACGCCGGCGAGGCCGACGTCGAAGCGATCGAGGCCGAGTTCCAATCGCTGCTCGGTCCGTCGGAGAATATCGAGAAGGCCTTCAAACTGGTCCGCGACCTGATCGTGTTCACCGACCGCCGCATCGTGCTGGTGGACAAGCAGGGGGTGACCGGCAAGAAGCGGGAGTACCTCACGCTGCCCTACAAGCAGATCACGATGTTCAGCGTCGAGACCGCCGGCCGGGCGGACTTGGACAGCGACGTGAAGGTCTGGGTGCGGGGGGCGACCGACCCGTTCGTCTGGAAGTTTCCCGCCGGCGGCGAGAACGAGGTCGCCCGGTTGCTGGCCACGCACGTGCTCTGAGGCCGTTGCCGTCGAGCGTCGCCGGTCGTTTCGGCTATGTTCGGCGGGATGAGCCTTTCCCTGCGTAACCCCCACAGCGTGCTGGCGGCCCTGCGGCTGCGGCCCGGGTCGGTCACCTCCGTTTCCCCGCCCGCCGGCCGCCCGACGCCCGCCTGGGCCGCCGTGCTCGACGCCGCCCACGAGGCCGGCGTGCCGCTGGTCGACGCCCCGGCCCGCCCCTCGTCCGGTGGGAAGGGCGGCGGCCGGCGGGGCCGCCGCGGAGGCCCCGCCGACCGGGACGCCCGCGGCGGCGGCGGCGAGGCCCTCGTCGCGCCCAAGCCGCCGGTGAGCCTCGGTGAGCTCTTCTCGAAGGTCGATCCGAACGCCGCCGGCCTGTGGCTGGCGCTGGACCGCATCCAGGACGTCCACAATTTGGGGGCGATCTTTCGCAACGCGGCGTTCTTCGGCGTGCGGGGGCTGATCTTCACCCGCGACCAGTCCGCCCCGCTGACCGCCGCCGCCTACGACGTGGCCTGCGGCGGGGTGGAAGCCGTGCCGCACGCCGCCCCGGCGAACCTCGCCTCCGCCCTGACCAAGGCGAAGGAGGCCGGCCTGTGGGCGCTCGGCACCAGCGAGCACGCCGGCATCCTCGGCGACGGCGCCGACGTCCCCTCCGGCTCCGCTTTTGACGTCGACCGCGCCCGCCCGTGGCTGGTGGTGATCGGCGGCGAGGAGAAGGGTCTGCGGAAGCGCACCCTCGACCTGTGCGACGAGGTCTGCCAGCTCCCCCCGGGCCCGGGCAACGTCGGCCCGGTGACGAGTTTGAACGCCGCCGTCGCCAGCGGGGCGATCCTCGCGGCGCTGTCCCGGCCGGTGACCGGGTGAACCGGCCGCTCACGTCAAAGCCGGGGCTCGAGGCCGGGGCGTCCAATGACATTGGTCCGCCGACCTCGCAAGGATTCGCGGTGCGAAACGTGATCGCGACCCGATTCTATTCAGGATTGAAGTAACCCTCGCCGCCGACCCCGACGGATTCGAAACACCGGCCGGTCGGGTCGTCCGGGGCTTGTTCGCCGTCAGGGATCGCGGGGCGCCAAAGACTCATCTGCAATTCAGGAAATCGATAGGCGTATCCGAGCTCAGGATCGTTCTCATCGTAGGGAGCGATCGCCTGAAGGTGCGCGACCGCCTGATCGGCGTCGAGTTCGTGCAGGCATTTGCCGTTTAACATTGCCTTGTAATTCTCCGATCGGGCGAGCTCGACAAAGACGACGCTGCCTGACGGGTCGAAATCGATCGCCATATCCTCGAGGTACCACTCCCGTGCGGCATCGTCGGCGTCCGGCTCACCGAGATGCTTACGAAGTGCGTCGCGAGTCATGCCGAAACGGATCGGGCCGACCCCGATTCTCGGTTTGATTTCGAGTGTCTTCATGATGAAGCTCGGTCAGGGAACGAACGCGTTGCGCAGCCGTCGACGGATATGGTCCGAGGCTGCAGGACGGAGCTGCACCTATTCCAATTGTCGCTCTAAATCAGTCAGGAGCCGAAGACGCTCGTCGTCGGCGCCTGTCTGTCGTTCTTGAGCGATGGCTTCGGCGGCAAGCTTTCGTGTTTCCGGTTGAACAACGTCATGTTCGACCTGAAGGACTGCTGCCGCGAAGATAAGCCCGGAGCATTCCTCCCAGAACGTCGCGTCGCGTTCGTCTTCGGGAAATTCGTCGAGAATCTCCCGTGCGGTCGCAGTCTGAAGGAGGCCGGCGGCGACGGCCGGAGGATCTTCGCCGTTCTCGACGGCCTGTTCGAACTCAGCCTTGACGTCCATCGCGAGGTCGTCTTCGAAGAACGAATTACCCCATCGACCCATGGCTTATCTCCTGTTCGGAAGAATTGTTCCGTCGCGGCGCTTTGCCGCTGCTCCGCCGCCTTGGGAACCTCAGCCGTGTTTCGCAAGGCTCGATCCCCACTGGGCGACTTTGTATTGATATCGCTCCGGATCCCCCTCGGGCAGAAGGTTTGCACTGATTAACCGCTGCCGAACCACCACGCCGAGAAAGTCGTACTCCTCTTCGTCGTCGGTGGGAATACGTTTGAGGATTTCTTGGAACTTGTCGAGCACGTCGCCGGCGATGTCGCAGTCGCCTTCCGCGATGCAGAAGTCCGCGAATTCGTTTCCCCCAACCGTCGCAAGCTCGGAATTCAAGTGTGAGAAGTCGTCCTCAGTCCATTGGTTACCGGTCTTTTCGGTCGGCTGTCCGACATCGATCACGCTCGCCGATCGTCCGAGGAATCGTTTGAGTAACGAGATCATCGCTCCAATCCAAATGGTTTCAGCTAGCGAATTGGTACCTGTCTGACGGACCGCTCGAGAACGCGAGTTGGTTATCAGGCGGACCTTCGAAAGCCGCAAGACCGCCGACCGGGATCGGGGACTTGGGCGAGCGGACGCAGGATAACCCGCCCTCCGGCCGGGCGGGGTTTGAGAGTCAGTGGCCGTGCGTTTCGTCGTTCGCCCGGAATCGTACGATGGTTCGGTGCCGGCCGTCCCCTCCCCCGCCGTTCCGACTGCACCGCTCGCCGCCCGCGTCGTCGTCCCGGAGGTGATGGACGACCCGGACCTCGACCCCGCCGCCCACCGGGCCGCTCTCGCCGGGCTGCGGCGGCTTAACGCCGTCAGCGGGACGACGGCGTCGCTGGCCGCGGCGCTCAAGCCGATTCTCAAAACCGTCCCCGCGGACCGCACCCCCCAAGTGCTGGACGTCGCCTGCGGGGGCGGCGACGGGGCGGTGGCGCTGGCAGCGAAGCTCTCAAGGGTTGCCGGCCGCCCGGTGCGGGTGGACGGTTGCGACCTGTCGCCGGTCGCGGTGGAGACGGCAGGGAACGCAGCCGGTAACGCCGGGCTGCCCTCGGCGTTCTTCACGGCCGACGCCCTCGCCGGTCCGCTGCCGGGGGCCGAAGGCACGGGGCGGGGACGGTACGACGCCGCGGTCAGCAGCCTGTTTCTGCATCACCTCGAAGACGACGACGCCCCCCGCGTGCTGGCGAACATGGCCGCGGCCGCGAACGCCGTGATCGTCTCCGACCTCCGCCGCACCCGGCTGGGCTTGGCGATGGCCCATATCGCCTGTCGGGCGCTCTCCCGCAGCCCGATCGTGCATGACGACGGCCCGCAGAGCGTGCGGGCCGCCTTCACGGTCGACGAGTTCCGCCGCGTCGCCGACGCCGCGGGACTGTCGGGCTACGAGATTCGAGCCGTCTGGCCGCAGCGGTTCCTGTTCGTCTGGCAGCGGGCAGCCGACGGGGGAGCGGCATGAGCGTCCCGCCGGACCGCTGCGACGCGGCGATCGTCGGCGCCGGCCCGGCGGGCTCCGTACTGGCCCGCGAACTGGCGTTGCGGGGGCGGTCGGTCGTGCTGATCGAACGGGCGACCTTCCCCCGCCGCAAAGTCTGCGGGGCTTGTCTCAGCGGCCACGCCGTCCGGGAACTGACCGCGGCGGGGCTGGGCGGTTTGCTAGAGCAGCGCGGGGCGATCCCGCAGACCGGGTTTCGCCTGGGCGTGGAGGCGAGGGGCCGGGCGCCGCGGGCGGCGTTCGTGGAGACCGTAGGCGGCTTCGCCCTGTCTCGCAGTCGGCTCGACGCCGCCCTCGCCGACGCCGCCGTCGCCGCGGGGGCCGTCGCCCTGTTCGGCACGGGGGCCTCGGTGGGGGCGGACCGTACGCTCACGTTGAAGGGGGAGCACGCCGGCACGCTGCGGGCCGGGGCGGTCGTCGTGGCGTGCGGCCTCTCCGGCGCCGGAGCGGTCTTGAGCCGCGACCGTGAGAGGGCGTCTGTCCCCGGCCGCGACCGCTCAGGGGCACTCCCAGACGATCGCGGCTCTGAGTCGCTGAAGTCCGACGTCCGACCCGGAAGCCGGGTGGGGGCGGGGTGCGAGTTGGAACCGGGGGCGTTCGACGCCGACTTCTTCGCCCCCGGCACGATCCATATGGCCGTCGCCGCGGGCGGCTACGTGGGAGCGACGGTCACGGAGGGCGGCGAGTTGAACCTTGCCGGAGCCTACGATCTGGGCTTTTTGAAGGAGAGCGGCGGGCCGGGGCCGGCGTCGGCGGCGATCTTCGAGGCCGCCGGCTTTCCCGTGGCAGAGGGGATGGCGGCCGCGGACTGGACCGGCACCCCGCCGCTGACCCGCACCGCCGGCGCCGTGGCGGCGGACGGCGTGTTCCTCGTCGGCGACGCGGCCGGCTACGTGGAGCCGTTCACGGGCGAGGGCATGGGGTGGGCGCTCGCCTCCGCCCGGGCCGCCGCCGACCCAATCGACGCCTTCCTGCAGGGCGATCCCGCCGCCGAGGCGCGGTGGCGACGCGCCTATCGGCGCTGGATCGGCCGCCGAAAGGGCTGGTGCCGGGCCGTCGCCGTGGCGGCCCGCACGCCGCTGGCCGCGACGGTCGCCGCGGCGGCGCTCAACCGGGCCCCGATGTTGGCCCGGCCGCTGGTGCGTCACCTGGCGGGGTGAGCCGGGGGGCCTACTCCCCGATCTTGATCACGACCTTGCCGAAGTGGACGCCGCTTTGCAGGTGCTTGTAGGCGGCGATCGCGTCGTCGAAGGGGAAGGTGCGGTCGACGACGGGGCGAATCGCGTTCGCGGCGACGTGCCGGTTCAGGTCGGCGAACATCTCCCGGCTGCCGACGTAGATGCCGTGGACGCTCAGCCGTTCGAACACGCAGGGCAGCGGGTTCACCTCGCCGTCGGTCCCGGTCAGCACGCCGATCAGGCCGATCCGGCCGTTCAGGGCGCAGGCCCGCATGCTCTTGGCCAGCGTGCCGGGGCCGCCGACCTCCACCACGTGATCGACGCCGCGGCCATCGGTCAATTTGCGGACGGCTTTGTGCCAGTCCGGCGTCTGCTTGTAGTTGACCGTGCCGTCGGCCCCGAGTTCCCTCGCCCGCTCCAGCTTTTCGTCGCTGGAGGAGGTGATATAGACCGTCGCCCCGGCCGCCTTGGCCAGCTGCAGGGCGAAGACGCTCACGCCGCCGGTGCCGAGGCAGAGCACGCTTTGGCCGGCGGTCAGGCCGCCCTTCACGAACAGCGATTGCCACGCGGTCACCCCGGCACAGGGCAGGCAGGCGGCTTCCTCGAAGGAGAGGTCGCCGGGGATCGGCAGCAGGGCCCGCTCCGGGAAAACGACCTTTTCGGCGAGCACCCCGTCGATCCCGCCGCCGTGGGCGGACCGCATGATCGCCTCGTCCGGTTCCCCGGCGACCCAGTCGCGGAAGAAGGTGTTCACCACGCGATCGCCGACGGCGAACCCCGTCACCCCCTCGCCGATCGCCTCGACGACGCCGGCGCCGTCGGAGAGCGGCACGACCGGCCGCGTGTCGTTGCGGGGGTAGCCGCCGGCGGCGACGGTGGTGTCGCGATAGTTCAGGCTGGCGGCCCGCATCGACACCAGCACGTCGCCGCGGCCGGGCGGGGGGTCGGGGCGTTCCGCCCGTTCAATCGCGTCGGGGCCGCCGTCGGAGGAAACGAGATAAGCGTGCATCAGGCGGGAGCGACGTGCGGGGAAAGGCGAGCGATCAGCGGCGGGGATCGCCGCCGCGGTACAGGGGGTTCTGCTCGAAGGCGTCGTAGCGGTTCTGGTCGTACAGGCCGCCGTCGTAGCGGTTTGGATCGTAGCGGTTCGGGTCGAAGCGGTCCGAGCCGTACGGGGGGACGCCGGTTCCGAAGCCGGTGTCGGGACCGTAGAGCGAACCGCCGCCGCGACCATACAGCCCGCCGGGCGTGCCGCCGTAGCCGGGCGGGTTCGTGGGGCCGTAACGGGGCACGGGCCGGACGCTGACGGGGGTGATCTGCCCGGTGCGGTGGTCCTGGACCAGCAACGCCGCCTCGCCGCGGGCGTCTAATCGGCGGGCCAGTTCGACCCCCAGCGGGTAGACCCGCGGCCCGCCCGGCGTGTTGACCACCCCCACCTGATAGCCGGCGACGGTGAGGATGCGGTCCCCCCGTTCCAGCCCGGCCCGGTCGGCGGGGGTGCCGGGGATCACCCGGGTGACCAGCACGCCGGCGACGGTGTCGGTCCCGTTCACGCCCAGCAGTACGGGGCTGTCGTCCGGATCGAACCCCGGCCCGCCGAGGCCCGGCCGGAGCTGCGGCGCCGGACCGACCGGCGCCGGCGGGACGACCTGGCCGGAGGGGGCGTCGTACTGGTAGCCGTTCGACGGTCGGGCGCCGTCGTCGCGGGACCGCATCTCCGGGGCGGCGCCCGGCGCGGCGGACCCGGGGGCGTTGGTCCCGGGGGAAGACGGAACCGGGGTGAAGCGGCGGGCGTCGATGCCGTTCTCCCGCACGCGTTCCTGCGGCGGGGGCTGCGGCGTGCGGGCGTCGTCGGACTCCTCCGGGGCGGCGAGGCCCTCCGGCAGGCCCGGCAGCAGGGGTTCGTCCTGACCGACCGCCGCCCCGCCCGACAGCGAGCCGGCGACGATCAGCAGAGCCGCGGCGGGGAACGCCGACCGGCCGCGGCCGGGGCGGGGGGCGGAGCGGGGCATGGAACCGGCGGGGCGTGCGGGTGACGACGGGAGTTCCCATCATCCTACCCGCCCGCCCACGCCGATCGGAGAACCCCCCGTGATTCGTCCGCCGCTCGCCGCGTTCGCCCTGCTGCTCGCCGTCGGCCCCGCCTCGGCCGCCGACGCCCCGCGGCCGAACGTGTTGCTGCTGATCGCGGACGACCTCGGTTGGGGCGAGTGCGGCTTCCAGCACGGGCCGGGCACGCGGTCGGTCGCCGACGGCGGGGCCGGCGTCGTCCCGACGCCGCACCTGGACGCCCTCGCCGCCGACGGCGTGCGGTTCACCCAGGGTTACGTGACCGCCTCCTACTGCTCCCCCAGTCGGGCCGGGCTGCTGACCGGCGTGCACCAGACCCGGTTCGGGCATGAACTGAATCCGGTGGGGGCGCACAACGAACACCCGCTCGCCGGGTTGCCGGCCGGCCGGAAGACGCTGGCCGATCATCTGCAAGCCGAGGGCTACGCGACGGCGTTGATCGGCAAGTGGCACCTCGGCGGGCATCCGACGGCCCACCCGTTGCGGAAGGGCTTCGAGCGGTTCTGGGGCTTCCTGCACGAGGGCCACACCTACGCCGACCCGTTCAGCGGCCCGCCGGTCGTCTCCTTCCTCCGCCGCAAAACGCTGCCGGACGGACGGACCGACGGGGTGTGGAACAGCCCCGACGGCCGCCTGTTCCTGCACACCGGCGCCCCGATCGCCGAGCCGCCCTACGACGCCAACAACCCGATCCTCGCCGACGGCACGCCCGTCACGCCGGAGGGCTACTTCACCCACGCCCTCACCCGGGAGGCCGACCGCTCTCTGGACGCCGCCGCCGGCCGGCCGTTCTTTCTGTGCGTGAGCTATTCCGCGGTGCACTCGCCGATGCAGGCGCTGCCGGAGGATTACGAAGCACTCTCCAACATTGAGGACCCCCAGCGGCGGGTGTTCGGGGGAATGTTGAAGGCCCTAGACGAGAGCGTCGGGGCCCTGCGGGCCTCGCTGGCCCAGCGGGGGCTGGCGGAGAACACCCTCGTCCTGTTCCTCTCCGACAACGGCGGCCCGACGGCCGAACTGACCAGCACCAACCGCCCCCTGCGGGACGGCAAGGGCAGCCTGTACGAAGGCGGCCTCCGCGTGCCGATGCTGGCGAGCTGGCCCGGCGTGTTCCCCGCGGGGACCGATTTCGAGGAGCCGGTGTGGACGCTCGACTTCACCGCGACCGCCCTCGCCGCCGCCGGCGGCGACGTGCCGCGGGAGTGGGACGGCGTCGACTTGCGGCCGATTCTGAACGGCGTAGGGCTGCCGGAACGGACGCTCGCTTGGCGGATGGGGCCGAAGAAGGCCCTGCGGAGCGGCGACCTCAAGATCGTGCGGCCCCGGCAGAACGCCGACTGGGAGTTGTACGATCTCGCCGCCGACCGGTCGGAGAGCCGCGACCTTGCCGCGGCCCGCCCGGCGGATCTGGACCGACTGCTCGCCCTCTGGGCGGAGCGGGAGGCGGAGATGGTTCCCCCGCGGCAGTTCAAATCGAACTGACCGCTGAGTGCCCGCGCACGGAAGCGT
>NZ_JBINJD010000110.1:0-17168 GCF_043951915.1 Alienimonas sp. DA493
GTGTCATCGCACACGCCCGAACACACGGAGGGCTGACGCCCACCGCTCGCCGACGGGCCGTTAAAACGTCCGTTCGACGAACGTGGTGTCCATCGTGCCGTCGCGGAAGGTTTCGTTGGCGATGATCTCCCGCAGCAGCGGGACCGTCGTTTTGACGCCTTCAATGTGAAACTCCGCCAAGGCCCGCTTCATCGTGGCGATCGCCTCGTCGCGGGTGGGGCGGTGGACCAGCAGTTTGCCGATCAGGCTGTCGTAGAAGGGCGGAACGGTGTAGCCGGTATAGACGTGGCTGTCCCACCGCACGCCGGGGCCGCCGGGGATGCGGAGGGCGGTGATCTTGCCGGGGCAGCCGCGGAAGTCGTTGGCGGGGTCTTCGGCGTTGATGCGGACTTCGATCGAGGCCCCGTCCGCCGGGATGTTCTTCTGCTTCAGGTCCAGCTTTTCGCCGGCGGCGACGCGGATCTGCTCTTTGACGAGGTCGACGCCCGTCACCAACTCCGTGACTGGGTGCTCCACCTGGATGCGGGCGTTCACCTCGATGAAGTAGAACTTGTTGTCCCGCACGTCCAATAAGAACTCGACCGTGCCGGCGTTATAATAGCCGGCCGTCTTCACCAGCCGGACGGCCGCGGCGCAGAGGTCCTTGCGGACGGAGGCCGGCATGTTGGGGGCCGGGCTCTCCTCGACCAGTTTCTGGTGCTTGCGCTGCATGGAGCAGTCGCGTTCCCACAGGTGGAAGGCGTTGCCGTGGGTGTCGGCGATCACCTGCACCTCGACGTGCCGGGCCTTCTCAATATATTTTTCGAGATAGACGCCGGCGTTGCTGAACGCCTTCTCGGCCTCCTGGGCGGCCGCTTTGAGACCGGCCTTGAGGGCGATGTCGTTGCGGGCGACGCGCATCCCCTTCCCGCCGCCGCCGGCGGTGGCTTTGATCAGGACCGGGTAGCCGATCTGCTCCGCCAATTCGACCGCTTTGTTTTCGTCCGTCACCAGCCCGTCGCTGCCGGGCACGGTGGGGACCTTCGCCTCCTGGGCGATGGAGCGGGCGGTCACCTTGTCGCCCAATTTGCGCATCGCTTCTTCGGGCGGGCCGATGAAGGCGATGTTGCAACTCCGGCAGACCTCCGCGAAGTGGGCGCTTTCCGACAGGAAGCCGTACCCCGGGTGAATCGCCTGGACGTTGCCCAGCTCCGCGGCGCTGATCAGGTGCTTGATCGAGAGGTACGACTCCGACGCCGCCGGCGGGCCGATGCAGATCTTCTGATCGGCGAGGTCCAGGTAGGCGGCGTCGCGGTCGGCGGAGCTGTAGACCGCGACGGACTCCACCCCTAATTCGCGACAGGCGCGGATGACCCGCAGGGCGATCTCCCCGCGGTTGGCGATCAGCAAACGTTGAAACATGAGCGGCGTCCCGCCCGGGGGCGGTCGACGAAAGGGGATTGCGGCGGCGGAGCGGTCCGGGCGGGCCGGCCGGTCAGGCGAGGCGGAACAACGGGGTGCCGTATTCGACCGCGTCGCCGGTCTTCACCAGCACCTCGGCGATGGTGCCGGTCGTGTCGGCGGGGATCTGGTTGAACACTTTCATCGCCTCCACGAGACAGACGATGGTGTCCGCCTGCACCTCGTCGCCGACCGAGACGAACGGCGGATCGTCCGGGCTGGGAGAGGGATAGAAGGTGCCGACGGTGGGGCTGTCGATTGTGCGGCCGGCCGGGGCGGCGGGCGCCGCGGGGGCGGCCTCGGGCGCGGGGGCGGCGGGCGCCGGCGCCGCGGCGGGGGCCGGGGCGGCGACGGGCGGGGCGGCGACGGGCGGGGCGGCGACCGGAACGGGGGCCGCCCCGCCGCGGCGAACGTGCCAGCGCTGGGCGTCGCCCTTCAGGTCGATCTCCGAAACGTCGAACCGCTGCATCATCGCGAGCAGCGATTCGACGGCGGGCAGATCGAACGGGCCGCCCTCGGACGACACGGAAGCGTCTGCGGCGTCGTTCGAGTCGTTGTCCGGAGCCCGGTCGTCGGCGGGGTCGTGGGCGTCGTCACTCATGCGGGGCGGGAACCGCGGCGGGTCAGGCGGGGGTCAGGCGAGCCGGTTCGCGGCGGGGGAGGGAGGAGAGAACCTGGCGCCCCTCGGGGGTGACCAGCACGTCCTCCTCGATCCGCACGCCGAACCGATCGGCAAGGTACACGCCCGGCTCGACGGTGACGACCATGCCGGGGGCGGCCACGTCGTCGGAAATCGAACTCAGCCGCGGCGCCTCGTGGACTTCCAGCCCGATCCCGTGCCCGGTCCCGTGGCCGAAGTACTCCCCGTACCCGGCTTCCTCGATGACGTTACGGGCCGCGGCGTCCACCTCTTTCAGCGGCACGCCGGGCCGCAACACGGCCAGGGCGGCGTCCACGGCGGCGTTGACCGTGTCGTACACGCGGCGGAATTCCTCCGGCTCCTCCCCCGTCACCAGCGTGCGGGTCAGGTCGGAAACGTACCCGTTGGGCATCCGGGCGCCCCAATCGATCAGCAGTGTGCCGGCCTCGGAGACGCGGGGGTCGCCGACGGAGTAGTGCGGGTGAGCCCCGCCGGGGCCGACGGCGACGATCGGGGCGAAGCTGAAGCCCGTCGCCCCGCGTTCCCGCAGCGCCGCTTCGAGGCGGTAGGAGAAGTCGCGTTCCGATTCGTCCCCCCGCACGTCGCCCAGCGCGGCCGTGAAGGCGGCCTCCGCGGCGGCGACGGCGGCCCGGATCTGGGCGATCTCCCAGTCGTCCTTGATCGCCCGCAGCTCCTCGACCAACCCCTCCGAGGTCAGCAGCGGCACGCCGGCCGCGGCGCCCTTGAGCGTTTCGAAGTCGGCGAGGGTGATGTGCTCCGCCTCCACCGCGACCGGCCCGCGTTGCTTGCCCAGCACCTTCGCCGTGGACTGGGCGAACGTCTCGGCCTGAGTGCGGATGGTCGCGTCCAGACCGGGGCACTGCCGCTCGATCTGGGCGGCGTAGCGACTGTCGGAAATGATCCGTTCGACGTCCGGCCCGATCAGCAGGCGGGCGCTGCTGCCGGTGAACCCGGTCAGGTAGCGGACGTTGACCGTGCTTTCGATCAGCACGGCGGCGAGGTCGGGGTGTCGCTCCGCGAGAACCGCCCGCAGGCGGTCGCGGCGGGCGGCGTAGGTTCCGGAGGGAGGGTTGGGGTCGTTCATCGTGCGGGGAGTGTAACGCGGGAGTCCCGCGGGGCTCCCGCGTTACAATGGAAGTATGCAATCTCCCACCGCCCGAACGCCGGACGCCAGCGTGGACCTCGCCCGGGCCGCCCGCTGCGGATTCCCGGAGGTGGTCTACGGCGAGGGCAAGACCGCGGAGCAGATCGCCGCGGTGTTCGCCGCCCAACAGGAGGCCGGGCAGCGCTGCTTCGCCACGCGGGTGGACGACGCCTCCCGGGCCGCCCTCGCCGAACGTTTTCCCTCCGCGGTCGTCAATCACGTCGCCCGCACGGTGCGGCTGGGCGAGGCGGGGCGGGAAACCGGGTTCGTCCCGGTCGTCACCGCCGGCACGACGGACCGGCCGATCGCGGAGGAGGCGGTCGAAACGCTGCGGTGGATGGGCGTGCGGACGACGCTGATCGCCGACGTCGGCGTCGCCGGCCCGCACCGCCTGCCGGAACGCCTGCCGGAACTCGCCGGCCCCGACGGTACGGGGCCGGACGCCGCCGTGGTCGTCGCGGGGATGGAGGGGGCGTTGCCCAGCGTCGTCGGCGGACATCTTCCCTGTCCGGTCGTCGCCGTGCCGACCAGCGTGGGGTACGGGGCGAACTTCGGGGGGCTCTCGGCGCTGCTGGGCATGTTGAACAGCTGCGCCGCGAACGTGGTGGTCGTGAACATCGACGGGGGGTTCAAGGGGGCCTACGTCGCCGGCCTGATGACGCGGGGGCCGACGCCGCCAACGGGGTGAAATCGATCGACGGGGTGAGTGGACTGACGGAGTGACCCGATGAGCGACCTGACGACGATGCCGCACCTCGACGCGACCGCCGTGCGAATGCTGAAGGAGGCGGGGATCGACTCCGCCGAGGCGCTCCGCGACGCCGGGGCGGCGGACGCCTACATGGCGGTGAAAGCGCGAGCGCTGGCCCCCTCCGAGGATCTGCTGTGGGCGATCGAGGGGGCGCTGACGAACGCCGAGCCGCACGACATCTCCGCCGACCGCCGCAACAACCTGCTGCACCAAACCGGGGAACTGCTCTCATGACCGTCCAACGCATCACGGCCGTTCCCCGTCACCCCGACCGGGCCGCCGACAGCCACAAGGGGGACTACGGCCGGGTGCTGATCGTCGCCGGCAGCCGCGGCATGGCCGGGGCCGCGGCTCTCTCCGGGTTGGGGGCGCTGCGGGGCGGGGCCGGGCTGGTGACGGTCGCCTGCCCGGAGTCGCTGGCGAACGCGGTCACCGCCGTCGAGCCGGCGTTGATGACGGTCCCGCTGCCGGAGGAGGACGGCCACGTCGCCGACCCGGCCCCGGACGGTTGGAGCGACGAACTGTCGGACCGCGATTGGGACGCCGTTGCCGTCGGCCCCGGTCTGGGGCAGAGCGAGGCGGCGAAGACCGCGGCCCGGTTGATCTTCACGGGCTGGGAGTTGCCGCTCGTGGTGGACGCCGACGGGCTCAACGCGCTTTGTCATCCCTCCACGGGGCAGGGTCTCGCCTGGGAGCCGCACAACGACTTCCCCCGCGTGCTCACCCCGCACCCCGGCGAGTTCGCCCGGCTGCTCGGCCCGGAGGTGAGCGTGAAAGAGGTGCAGGCGGACCGGGAGGGACTCGCGGTGAAGTTCGCCGCGGAGCACAACGTCGTGCTGCTCCTGAAGGGTTCCCGCACGCTGGTGACGGACGGCGACCGGCTGTTCGAAAACCGCACCGGCAACCCGGGCATGGCCTCCGGCGGGTGCGGCGACGTGTTGACCGGGCTGATCGCCGCCCTGATCGGACAGGGGATGGAACCGTTCGAGGCCGCCTGCTGCGGGGCCCACCTGCACGGCCGGGCCGGCGACCTCGCCGCCGCCGCCCTCAGCCAGCCGGGCCTGATCGCCAGCGACCTGCCGCGGTTCCTCGCCCGCGCCTTCGCGGACCCGGCGTATGAGCGGGCCGACGGCGACGACGCCTGAGCCGTCGGCCCCCGCGCGGTTTCGCCCCGCCCTCGGGGACCGCCCGGTGCCCGGCCCGGGACCGCGTGCTACTCTGGCCGCGTCTTAATCCGCCGATTCCCGTCCATGCCGCCTCAACGCCTCCCGACGACCGTTTCGGGAAGCGGGGACCAGACGCATTCGGAATTGGATCCCGTCCTCCCGCGACGGTTCGGGCGGTACGACGTGCTGCGGACCTTGGGACGGGGGGCGATGGGGACGGTCTATCTGGCCCGGGACCGTCGCCTGGACCGAAGCGTGGCCCTGAAGACGCCCGCGGCCTCGATCATGAACGACCGCCGGCTGCGGGAGCGGTTCCTGCGGGAGGCCCGGGCCGCGGCGAAGCTCCAGCACCCCAACCTCTGCCCGGTATACGACGCCGGCGAGATCGACGGCCGGCCGTACCTCACGATGGCCTATCTGCCGGGGCCGGACCTCGCCGCCGCCCGCCCCGGGCCGCGGCCGGAGCGGGAGGCGGCGCGGCTGATCCGGGACCTCAGCGACGGGATGGCCCACGCCCACGCGTACGGGATCGTCCACCGCGACCTGAAGCCGGCGAACGTGCTGATCAACGCCGCCGGCCGGCCGGCCGTCACGGACTTCGGCCTCGCCCGCCGCGTGACCCCCGCTCTCGAAAACGACACCGTCGCGGGCGGCCCCGGCGGGCGGACGCAACGGGAGGACGCCCCGCCCGACGACCTCCTCACCGCGCCCGGGGCGGTCCTCGGCACGCCGTCCTACATGGCGCCGGAGCAGATCGCCGGCGACCGCCGCGAGGTCGGCCCGCGTTCGGACGTCTACGCCCTCGGCGTGATCTTCTACGAACTGCTGACCGGTCGCCGCCCGTACGAGGGGGAGACCTCCGCGGAGGTGATGCGGCGGACGCTCGCCGGAACGCCGGTCCCGCTGCGGGACCGGCGGCCCGACGTCGATCCGGCCCTCGACGAGATCGTGCGGCGGATGACCGCCTGGACCCCGGACGACCGGTTCGGCTCCATGGCGGAGGTCCGCGACGCCCTGAACGCGTTCCTCGAGGGCGACGCCCCCCCGCAGGAACGCGGCCCGACGTCCGGCGCCCCCACGGCCGGCGCCCCCGCCGGGGCGGCGCCGGTCCTCAAACGACGCGGCGCCGTGCTGGCGGTCGCCGCGGCGGCGCTCGTGCTGCTGGGCGTGGTGACGATCGTGTACCGGGCGGCGGACGGCTCCCTGGAACAGATGACGGTGGACGTCCCCGGCGACGTGGCGGAGGTGCGGGTCGGCCGACCGTCCGACCCGTCGTCGCCCGGCGGCGGAGACGCCCCGTCCCCGAACGGCCCGCCGCCCCCCGGCGCCGCGGCCGCGGACGAGAACGCCGGCTGGGAGGAGCTGTTCAACGGCGAAGATCTGACCGGCTGGGCCACCGGCGACTCGGACGTCTGGAGCGTCCGCGACGGCGTGCTGCACGCCCGCTTCCCCCCGGACGGCGACGGCGTGTTCAGCGAACTGCGGACGAAGCGAACCTTCGGCGACGGCGAGTTCCGGGTCACGGCCCGCGTCGAGGGGGCCGTCGGCAGCGGCGTGACCGTCCGCAACCCGCCCGGCCGGGGCGGCCGCACGACCGAGGTGAACTTCGCCCCCGCCGATCCCGGCTGGCACGGGGCGCTGTGGTCGAAGGTCTGGGAGGGGGAGACCACCGAGGACCGCCCGCCGCAGTCGATCCGGGCGACGCCGGAGGCGGCGAAGGCCGCCCAGGCCGCCGCCGCCGAGAACGGCCTGCCCCCCGGCTGGCACGTGCTCAACATCCGCACCGAGGGCGAAACGGTCTCCGTCCGGGTGAACGGCGTGCCGACGGTCACGGCGGACCTGGACGAGACGCCCGCCCGGGGGACGCTCGGTCTGCTGTTGCAACGGCGCTCGCCCGGCAACGTCGGTGCGATGACCTTCCGCAGCGTTCGCTGGCGTCCGCTCCGGCGGAACAGCCCCGGCCCGGCAGGGGAGTGACGCGGCGGTCCGCGGGCGTCACCGTGGACGGCCCCGTTCCGCCCCCGACGCTCGCCCGCTCCCATGGCCGTCCGCACCGCGTGTTTGCTGTCCGCCGCGCTCACGGCGCTCTCCGGCTGTTCGCCCGTGGGCGGGTTCCGGGCGGAGACGACCTTCCGCCCGGACGGTTCCGTCGCCCGCACCGTGCAGCAGGACGACGAGTTCGACGGCGACCGCTCCGACTGGCAGGCCGCCGGCGACGCGGCCGTCTCCCCCGCCGAGGAGTGGCCCCGGCCCATCGCGGCCCCCGAGGCGGAGGACGGAACCGGGGCGACGATCGCCCGCGGCGAGTTCCCCGCCGCCGCGGCGCTGCCCGATCACCTCCGCATCGGCGACGAACCGGACGACGAACCGGACGCGGAGACGGGCGTCTCCCGGTTCGTCCGCAACGCCGAAGTGATCGAGTACGGCGTGCTGACGGAGTACCGCTGGCGGGAAACGCTGACGGCCGGCACGTCGCCGTTGAAGATGGAGCGAGCCCGCCGCCGCGGCGTGGCCCTCGCCGCCTGGTGGGCCGGGGCGGTGTTGGAGGAGGGCATGCCGGCCGGGACGGACGCCTCCGGCTTGGTGGAGTGGATCGAAACGACCGGCGACGACTGGTCCGCCGATCTGCTGGCGGCGGGGTTCGGCCTCGCCGCCAGGCCGGAACCGGTCGCCGCAACCGACGCCCCGATGAGCCTGGAGCCGTTCCGGGAGGTCTGCTCCGACTACGGCCTCAACCTGCCGGAGGCGGCGGAGCCGTCGGACGGGGCCCCCGCCGCGATCGACGCCGAGAAAAGAGACGCGGCCGTCGCGGCGTTTCTCGACGAACTGCTGCGAACCCGCATCACCGTCGACGGCCGCCCCCTCGATGCGGAGCAGACGGAGCGGGCCCGGGAACTGCTGTTCGGACCGAAACCCAAGCCCGGCACGTACGTCGGCGAAACGCCGTGGGCGAAGATCGAACGGGTCCGCGCCCGGGTCCTTGCCGAGCGGTTCGGAACCGAGGACCCGAAGGAGGCGGGGAAGGCGATCGGGGAGGAACTCGGCGGGTTGGTCGGGCCGACGTTCTTCCGCCTGTTCGCCGCCAGCGAGGTCGCCTACCGCCATCGCATGCCCGGTCTGCTGCTCTCCACGAACGGGGCGATCCTTGATCCGGGGGTGCCCGCTGACGGCGGGACCGCGGAGGCGCTGTTCCGGTTCGACGTCTCGGCCGCGTTCCCCTTCGGCCACGCGATGACGGCCCGCTCCGTCGTGCTGCACGACGACCGGCAGCGGGAGTTGCTGGGCGCGGTTCGGATCGGCGACCGGGCCGCGGCCGTGCGGTTCCTGGAACGGATGGAGGAGGAGCAAGCCCGCTCCGCCTGGCTCGCCGCCGTCGAGGCCGACGACGCCGAAACGCTGCGGGAGATGCTGCCGTAGGGTCCGCTCTGCGGACCGTTCAGAATTGTCCAAGAACGGTGAGCGACGGTCCGCAAAGCGGACCCTACAGGGCCGCGGTCACCTGCTCTTCCGGCACGTCGGCGAAGACCCGCACCTCGCCCAGCCGGACCGGGAGCACCAGCCGCAGGGCCCCGGCGACGTTCTTCTTGTCCGACCGCATCGCCGCCAGCACGGCGTCCGGGGCGAAGTCGCAGCCGGCGGGCAACTCGATCGGCAGGTTGAACCGTTCCAGCAGGGCCGTCTGCCGGGTCAGCACGTCCGGCGGGATCATCTCCCGGGCGACCGCCAGTCGGGCGGCGCAGGTCATGCCGACGCTCACCGCCTCCCCGTGACTCAGCACGCCGTAGCCGGCGAGGTTCTCAAAGGCGTGGGCGAAGGTGTGCCCGTAGTTCAGCGTGGCCCGCACGCCGGTCGTTTCGAACTCGTCCGCGGCGACGACGGCGGCCTTCAACTCGCAGCAGCGGGCGATCAGCGGGACGAGCACGGCGGGGTCCCGATCGAGGATCGGCCCGGCGTTCTCCTCCAGCCAGCCGAAGAACGCCGCGTCGGAGATCACCCCGTACTTCACCACCTCGGCGAGCCCGCCGTGATATTCGCGGTCCGGCAGCGTGTGCAGGACGTCCGGGTCGATCAGCACCCCGGCGGGCTGGTGGAAGGCCCCGACGAGGTTCTTGCCCCGCGGCAGGTTCACGCCCGTTTTGCCGCCCACGCTGCTGTCGACCATCGCCAACAGACTGGTGGGAACCTGAATCAGCGAGACGCCCCGCATGTAGCTGGCCGCCGCGAACCCGGCCAGATCGCCCACCACCCCGCCGCCGACCGCGATCACGCAGGCCCGCCGGTCGGCTTTCAGATCGAGCAGCGCCTCGTAGACGCCGTGCAGCGACTCGAGCGACTTCGACTTCTCCCCCGGCTCCACGACGTGCACCTTCGACTCCACCCCGACGCCCCGCAGGGCCTCGGCGAAAGGCGCCGCGTACTGTTGCAGGTTCCGGTCCGTCACCGCGACGGCGGCCCGGCAGTCCGGCAGGCGGTCGGCGAGGAACCGGGCGGCGTCCGCCAGGGCGCCGGACCGCAGGAGGATGTCATAGCCCGTCGCCGGGCGCCCGCCGGGCGAGACGCGCACGGTGCGGGCGGCGGGCGAAGCGGTGGCGTCGATGGGGGAAACCGGACGGACGACGGGTGCGGCGAAACGCCCGGGAACCGGGCGGAGCGGCACGATACGACGGATCGGGAGGTTCTCAAACATTCCGCCTCCCGTCGCCCCGCCGGCCCGGACGCCCCTTGCGACCCCACCGGGGGGCGGGATAATGGCTGACGGACGTCGAGACCGGCCCCGCCGGACTTGACGCCCGCGGGTCCGCCCGCCTCGGAGGACGCCGTCCGCCCCGGGCGCCGGCGCCCGACGTTTCTCAACCCGACCGGCCGCCCCGGCCCCCGCCGCCTCGCTCCCGCCTCGTGCGGTGCGGGGCGAACCCATGTGCGGACCGGACGGTCGGACCTTCCGCCCCCGAATCCAGAACGCCGCCCCGCCCGCCGCCGTCGCGCGTGCCGTCTGACGCGTCCGCCGGCCTTCATTCATCGCGGCAATCCTTCCGGCGCCGCCGCCCGCCCCCGGCCGAATCGCCCGCCCCCGGCCGATCCCACCGCACCCGAGTTCGGAACCACGGAGCGACCCTATGGCCGACATGATGACCGCCGCCGCCGCCCCCGATCGGCCCGCCGCCGATCAGGCCGCCCCCGACCAGACCGCCGCCGCCTCGCTGCGGGGGTCGGAGATGCTCGCCAAACTGGGGGCCGAGCAGTCCCGCGACGCCTACCGCCACGTGCACTGGCAGGGGTCGTTCTCGGACTACCTCGACCTGGTCCGCGAAAACCCCAGCGTCGCCCGCACCGCCTACCAGCGGCTGTACGACATGGTGGTCAGCTACGGCACCTACCCGGTCGGCGACGAGAAGGAGGGGCTGATCCGCTACCGCTTCTTCGACGACCCTGACACCGGCGGCCGCAACGCGATCTTCGGCCTGACCCGGCCGCTGACGGACTTCGTCAACACCCTCAAATCCGCCGCTCTGGGCTACGGCACCGAACGCCGGGTGATCCTGCTGCACGGCCCCGTCGGCAGCAGCAAGTCGACGATCGCCGCCCTGCTCAAAAAGGGCTTGGAACGCTACAGCCGCACCGACGCCGGCGCCCTGTACACCTTCGGGTGGAAGGAGAAGGACCCGGAAACCGGCGAGGAGCGGATCCTCTGGGACCCGATGCACTCCGAGCCCCTCCAACTGATCCCGCAGGACCAGCGGGAGGCGATCTGCGAGATGCTCAACGCCGACCAGCCGGAAGGGGCGCACCACGTCACGATCACCGGCGAGGTCTGCCCGCTGAGCCGCTTCCTGTTCCGCGAACGCCTTGCGGAGGCCGACGGCGACTGGACGAAGGTGCTGGAAAGCGTCGTCGTCAAACGCCTGCTGCTCTCCGAGGCCGACCGCGTGGGCATCGGCACGTTCCAGCCCAAGGACGAAAAGAACCAGGACAGCACGGAACTGACCGGCGACATTAATTTTCGCAAAATCGCCGAGTACGGCAGCGAGTCCGATCCGCGGGCGTTCAACTTCGACGGGGAGTTCAACGTCGCCAACCGCGGGATGATCGAATTCATCGAGGTCTTGAAGCTCGACGTGGCCTTCCTGTACGACCTGCTGGGGGCCTCGCAGGAGCACAAGATCAAGCCGAAGAAGTTCGCCCAGACGGACATCGACACCGTCATCATCGGCCACACGAACGAGCCGGAGTTCAAAAAGCTCCAGAGCAACGAGTTCATGGAGGCCCTGCGGGACCGGACGATCAAGATCGACGTCCCCTACGTCACCCGCCTCAAGGAAGAGGTGAAGATCTACGAAAAGGACTACAACGGCCGCCGCGTGAAGGGCAAGCACATCGCCCCGCACACGCTGGAGGTCGCCGCGATGTGGGCGCTGCTGACCCGCCTGGAGCAGCCCAACAACGCCGGGCTCACGCTGTTGCAAAAACTGAAGCTCTATAACGGCAAAACGCTGCCGGGGTTCACCTCGGACAACGTCGTGCAGCTCCGCCGGGAGAGCAAGCACGAGGGCCTGCACGGCATTTCCCCCCGTTACGTGCAGGACAAGATCAGCAACGCGCTGGTCAATAACGCGGAGAGCACCAGCCTCAACCCCTTCATGGTTCTGCGGGAGTTGGAGGAGGGTCTGAAGCACCACAGCCTGATCCCCGACGACGAGGCCCGGGAGCACTACCGGCACCTCATCAGCGTGGTGAAGGAGGAGTACACCGACGTCGTCAAAAACGAGGTCCAGCGGGCGATCGCCGCCGACGAGGAGGCCCTCACCCGGCTCTGCGGCAACTACATCGACAACGTGAAGGCCTACACCCAGCGGGAGAAGGTCAAGAACAAGTTCACCGGCGAGGAGGAGCAGCCGGACGAGCGCCTGATGCGTTCGATCGAAGAGCGCATCGACATCCCGGAGGCCCGCAAAGACGACTTCCGCCGGGAGATCATGAACTACATCGGCGCCCTCGCCCTGGACGGCAAGCGGTTCGACTACCGCACCAACGAGCGCCTGCAAAAGGCCCTCGAAATGAAGCTGTTCGAAGACCAGAAGGACAGCATCAAGCTGTCGTCGATCGTCTCCAACACCGTCGACGAGGCGACGCAGGAGAAGATCGACGTGGTGAAGGCCCGGCTGATCCGGGACTTCGGCTACGACGACGAAAGCGCCACGGACGTGCTGCAATACGTCGCCAGCATCTTCGCCCGCGGCGACGCCAAGGGGGACGATCGATGAGCGGACTACTCACTCCTTCCGGTCGCTCCCCTGCCCGCTCAGCTTGGCAGGAGCGGGAAGACGGACTGCCGTCCGTCACGTCCCGCCCCGGCGAGCCGACGTGGGAGATCGCGGAGAGGATGTACCCGCGGCAGGGCGATTGGACGGAGGAAGAGTATCTCCGTGTGCGGTCGTTGAGCGATCGGACCGTTGAGTTCGTCGGCGGCTTCCTAGACTTTCACGGCGAGGTTCGACGGGCTTCCGCCCCCGGCGAGCCGACGTGGGAGGTCGCTGAGTTCGCCTACCCGCGGCAGGGGGCCTGGACTGAAGAGGAATACTTCGAGGTTGAGGCCGCCTGCGAAGGCACGGTCGAGTTCGTCGACGGGGTTCTGGATTTTCACGCAATGCCGGACTTCGTTCACGCGGACCTCCACCACTTCCTCTTCAAGTTGTTCGACGGATTTTGCGAAGCGACGGGAGCCGGTTTTGTCCGCTCAGGGCAGCTGACGGTCCGCGGACTCCCGGCGAATAGAAACCGGGAGCCGGACCTGCTCGTCCTAAAACCGCAAACCCAGAGAGGGCGCGGATATCCGAGTCCCGACGACGTTTTGATCGTCGTCGAGGTGGTCAGCCCCGACCGCAATAGCGTCGAACGCGACTATGTGACCAAGCGTGCGGAGTATGCCGCCGGTCGCATCGGCGAGTATTGGATCGTCGACGCGACCGATCCCGCCGATCCTCGCGTCACGGTCCTGACCCTATCGGACGGGCAAGACTCGACGCGATACCGCGAACACGGCGTCTTCCGCCCCGGCGACGAGGCGACCTCCCGAACCTGGCCGTCCTTGACCTGCGACGTCGCCGCCCTGTTCGCCGCCGCCGAAGAGTAAGACGACCGCGTCAACCGTTTCGCCCTCCTGCCCCGATGTTCGATCCTTGTCCCGCGCCATCGACCGCGATTCGCAACGCTTTAAAAAGATCGTCCGGGGCAAAATCCGCGACGACCTGAAGAAGTACGTGACCCAGGGGGAGATGCTGGGACGCAAGGGGCGGGAGACGGTTTCCATCCCCGTCCCCAACATCCAGATCCCCCACTTTCGCCACGGGAAAAAGGGCAGCGGGGGCGTCGGGCAGGGGGAGGGCGAGGAGGGTCAGCCGATCGGCAAGGGCGGCCGCCCCGGCGAGGGAGACGGTCCCGGCACCGCCGGCAACGAGCCCGGCCGCCACATCCGGGAGGTGGAACTCACGATGGAGGAACTCGCCGACATGCTCGGCGAGGCCCTCGAACTGCCCAATATCGAACCCAAGGGCAAGGACGAGATTAGTTCCTCGAAGGACCGCTACAACAGCGTCCGCCGCACCGGCCCGGACAGCCTCCGGCACGTCAAGCGGACCTATAAGCGGGCCCTCAAACGCAGCATCGCGGCCGGGGAGTTCGACCCGAAGAACCCCGTCGTCGTGCCGGTGCGGGACGACGAGGAGTACCGCAGTTGGACCACCCGCCCGGAGCCGCAGGCGAACGCGGCCGTCATTTATATGATGGACGTCTCCGGCAGCATGACGGACGAGCAGAAGGGCATCGTCCGCACCGAGGCGTTCTGGATCGACACCTGGCTGAAAAAGCAGTACGGCGGCCTTCAGCGCCGCTACGTCGTCCACGACGCCGTCGCCCACGAGGTGGACGAGGACACCTTCTATCGCACCCGCGAGAGCGGCGGCACGCGGATCAGCAGCGCCTACGCCGCCTGCGAGAAGATCATCGCCCGCGACTTCCCGCCGGACCAGTGGAACGTCTACGCCTTCCAGTTCTCCGACGGCGACAACTGGGGCGAGGACAACGCCGACTGCCTCGCCAAACTGGCGGACGACATCCTCCCGCACTGCAACCTGTTCTGCTACGGCCAGGTGGAAAGTCCCTACGGCAGCGGGGATTTCATCCGCGAACTGCGCCGGGTCGAATCCGACCACGAACAGCTGATTTTGAGCGAGATCGAAAACCGCGACGCGATCTTCGACTCCATCAAAGACTTTCTGGGGACGGGCCGATGAACGCCCCCCGCACGACCGACGGACCGAACCAGCGACCGACCCCGGGGAGAACCTTCTAAGATGCCGTTCTCCACCCACCGCCCGCTGCCGGCCGAGATCAAGGCGCTGCAGGACTCCATCGAGGCGAAGGCCGCGGAGTACGGGCTCGACTTTTTCGACACGGTGTTCGAAATGGTCGATTACGACGAGATGAGCATGCTCGCCGCCTACGGCGGGTTCCCGGTCCGCTATCCGCACTGGCGGTTCGGGGCGGAGTACGACGAGATGATGAAGTCGTACTCCTACGGTCTCTCGAAAATCTACGAGATGGTCATCAACACCGATCCGTGCTACGCCTATCTGCTGACCGCGAACGAACTGGCGGACCAGAAGCTCGTCATCGCCCACGTCTACGGGCACTGCGATTTTTTTAAGTGCAACGCCTGGTTCTCCAAGACGAACCGGCGGATGCTCGACCAGATGGCGAATCACGCCGCCCGGATTAATCGCTACGTCGACCGGTTCGGCTACGAGGAGGTCGAAAAGTTTATCGACCGCTGCCTGAGCGTCGAAGACCTGATCGACCCGCACCTGCCCTTCGCCACGCCCCGAGAAGAAATCGCCCGACAGGCGGAGCAGGCCCGTAAGCGTCGCGAGACGGCCCCCCCGCCAAACCGGTTCGAGGCGAAGGGGTATATGGACGACTTCGTCAACCCGCCCGAGGCGCTGGAGGAGAGCGCCCGCGAACGCCGGGAGAAGGACGAGGCCGCCCGCGACGCCCGCCACTTCCCGGAACGGCCGGAGCGGGACGTGCTGTTATTCCTGCTGGACCACGCCCCGCTGAAGGACTGGCAGCACGACGTGCTGTCGATCATTCGCGACGAGGCCTACTATTATTACCCGCAGGGGCAGACGAAAATCATGAACGAGGGGTGGGCCAGCTACTGGCACACCACGATCATGACGCAGTTCGCCCTCGATCCGTCGGAGGTCGTCACCTACGCCGACCACCACAGCGGCACGATGGCCACCAGCCCGCAACGGCTGAACCCCTACAAGCTGGGCATCGAGCTGTTCCGCGACATTGAGGAGCGCTGGAACAAGGGGCAGTTCGGCCCGGAGTGGGACGCCTGCGAGGACCGCGTCGCCAAGGAGAACTGGGACCGCGACTTGGGGCTGGGCCGGGAAAAAATCTTCGAGGTCCGCCGGGTGCACAACGACGTCACCTTTATCGAGGAGTTCCTGACGCCGGAGTTTTGCGCGAAGCACAAGATGTTCAGCTTCGCCTACAACGACTCGACCGATTACTACGAGATCGCCTCCCGCGAGTTCGAGAAGATCAAGCAGCAATTGCTGACCAGCCTGACCAACCACGGGAGGCCGGTGATTCGCGTGCTGGACGGCAACTACCGCAACCGCGGCGAATTGTTGCTCGGGCACGACTGGGGCGGCGTGGAGCTGCGGCAGGATTGGGCCAAGGCCACGCTGACGAACCTCTCGGAGCTGTGGGGTCGTCCGGTCAATCTGGAGACGATCGTGGACGAGCAGCCCGCGGTCATGTTCTGCGACGGCGGGGAGTTCGACGTCACGCCGAAGGGCCCCCGCATCCGTCGCCGCGACGCCCGCCGCGGCGGCTGACCTTCCCCTTTTTCGCCCGTTCCGATGAGCGCCGCCACCCTGCCGCAACAGATCGATTCGCAACTCGCCCGGATGCTCGCCGGGGCGGGGGGCGGGGCGGCCGGCGGCACGCTGCTGCTGACCGCCGACGACGGGGTGACCGTGGACGTGCACCTCGCGGCGGCGGAGACGCTGGGCGTGGCGCTGTCGCACCTCTCGCTGGACGTGCCGTCGCTGGCGGGGGCGGATCAGGCGACGCTGGAGCAATGGGGCCGCGACCTGTGCGCCCGGGTCACCTATTTACTGGAAGGGCTCGGCCCGCTGGAGTACGACCCGCAAAACGACGAATTATTAATCCGCAGCGTCCCGCCGACCCGCGACGCAGGGGCGACGAGCTACTTTGAAGTGATGCTGTCGGCGTCGGGCGCCGGGGCGTTCACCCTGGCCCGCTACCGCACGGAGCCGGGGGTCTCCCGCACCCGGGAGGACGTGCCGCTGACGCGGGAGGTGTTGAAGCGGCTCGTGCGGGACGCGGTGGAAACGATCCCCTGAGGCGGGCGCTCGGTCGCCGCCCGTCCGCCCTCGCCCGCACGCCCTCACCCGCCGAGTGACTCGACGACCTCGGGGGTGAACACCGCCACCAGCGCCGCGCAGGCGCCGCAGGCGGCGACGGCCACCGCGGCGGAGCACAGTCGCACCGCCCCGGCGAGTTGGGCGGTGCGTTCGGAATCCTTGTCCTCTTCCCGCACGACCGCCGCGGCGAGGGCGGCGATGACCTGCCCGAACAGCTCCGCGGCCATCGCGCCGGAGAGCGCGAGGAAGATCACGCACCAGCGGGCGGTGTTCAGTTCGAAGACCACCCCCGCCGCGACGGCCAGGGTGAGCACGAACAGGTGCCCGGCGAGCACGCCGTCCCGGCGGAACCCGAGCACCAGCCCGCGTTCCGCTTCGATCAGCCGTTGCCGCCACGTCGCCCGACGGCGGACGCCGTGCAGCTTCCGCACCGCCGCGATCCGCCGCGACAGCGGTCGGGACGGCCGGTCGAGGGCCCCGTCGGCGTCGCCCCGCAGCGGGACGACGGGCGCCGGTCCCGCGGGCGCCGGCCCGCCGGAGGCCTCCG
>NZ_JBINJD010000111.1:0-16999 GCF_043951915.1 Alienimonas sp. DA493
CGTCCGGCGCCGACTGGCTCCCCACGCTCTGGGAGTGGGCCGGCGGGGACGCCGCCGCGCTGCCGCCCGATCTTGACGGCGGATCGCTGGCCCCGGCGTTGCGGGCCCTCGGCGCGGGCGGACCGGGGCGTCCGCTCCCGCCGATCGACCGCGGCGGGGAGCTCGTCACGCACTCGCCCCACTACGTGCTGACCGCGGACGGATGGAAGAACCAGCGGCCCTCCTCGGCGATCTACGACGGCCGATGGAAGCTGGTCGCCTGGTACGAAACCGGCGAGATCCTGTTGTACGACCTCGCCGCGGACCCGTCCGAGTCGGCGGACGTCGGCGACGCCCGCCCCGCGGTTCGCCGCGACCTGTGGGTCCGGCTGCGGGACTATCTGGCCGCGGTCGACGCGAAGCTCCCCACGCTCGACCCGGCCCACCCGGCGAACCCGGGCGGCGAGGGCGACGCGGACGCCGACGGCCTGCCGGACGACTGGGAGTTCGCAACGCTGTTGTCGGCCCGCTTCGACGGGACGAGCGACCCGGACGCCGACGGCGCGTCCAACGCCGACGAGTACGCCGCCGGCTCCGACCCCCTCACCGCCCCGTAGCCGCCGGTCTCCGAACGGCCGCGCCGCACGTCGCGATCGGCGCGACGTGAGCGGGGACCGTCGCCGTGGCGCGGGCGAGCGGGTTTCGGACCGCCCCCGCTCCAAAGAGGCCGGGCTGCCTCCGAAGAGGCCGGGCGACTGACTCAGGCGGCCGCTCCCTGGGCGAGTTCGGCGACCGCCTCGCGGAGCGGGGCGATCCCCTCGCGGCGGATCTCAGCGAGCATCGCGTCGAACTGGACGGGATCGTCGCGGAGAGCGGGGAGCAGGTCCAGCCCCATCGTGACGACCGCCAAGTACGTCTTCACGTCGTGGCCGAGTTGCCGCCGGCGGTCCGGATCGGGATGGGCGGGGGGGAGGCTCATCGGCACGGTCGTCCCTGGGGGCGGGGGCGTCGGTCCGGCGACGCGCCGGTGAGGATGGCGGCGTCGGCCTCCGCCTTCAAGGTGACGGCCAAGGCGACGGCGAGGCGGACGCGGGGCCCCCGGCACGCTGCGCTCGCCGGCCGGGAGGGAAACCCGTCTTACGGTTCGGGCGGTCCGTCGTCGTCCAGGGCGGCGAACAGCTCCCGCAGGGCGGCGGGCTCGGCGGGTTTGACGAGGTGCCTGTCGAAGCCGGCCTCCGCCGTCCGGCGCCGGTCCTCCTGCTGGCCCCAGCCGGTCAGGGCGGCCAGCATCATGTCCCTCCCCCACGGCTCTTCGCGGATGCGGCGGGCGGCCTCGTAGCCGTTCAGGTTCGGCATCCCCAGGTCCATCAGCACCAGGGCCGGGCGGAACTCGGCGGCGACGGAGATCGCCTCCTGCCCGTCGTGGGCGGTGCGGACCTCGTGCCCCAGCATCTTCACCACCATCCCCAGCATGCGCGCGGCGGCCCGGTTGTCGTCCACCACGAGGACGCGGCGCTTCCGGCCGGCGGCGGGTTCCCCCGCCTCGTCGCGCTCCGGCTCGGACCTCCGGCGCGGGGGCGGCCCGGGCAGCGGCAGGCGGACGCGGAACTCGCTGCCCCGCCCCGCTCCCCCGCTGTGGACGGACACCTCGCCCCCGTGCAGTTCGACCAGCGACTTCACCATCGTCAGCCCGATGCCCAGCCCCGCGTACCCTTCTTCGCCGCCGTCCCGGTCGAGTTGGGTGAACATCCCGAAGATCGACTCCCGCTTCTCCGCCGGGATGCCCAGACCGTTGTCCCGGACCGACACGACCACCTCGCCGGCCCCCGTCTCGCGTTCGCCCGTCTCGCGTTCGCCCGGGCGGGGCTCCACCGCGGCGGTGAGGGAGAGGCGGCCGCCGGGCGGGGTGTACTTGATCGCGTTGCCCAGCAGATTGGAGAAGACCTGGGCCAGCCGGGCGGCGTCGGCGTCGAGCGGGACGGGATCTTCGGGCAGCGACAGCGTGAACTCGTGCCGGGCCTCGTCCAGCGCGGGGCGGACCGCTTCGACCGCGCTCCGCACGACCTCCGCCAGTTCGACCCGCCCGCGGCGGAGCTGGAGCTTGCCGCGGGTGATACGGGAGATGTCCAGCAGGTCGTCGATCAGACGGGTCATCTGCCGGGTCTGCCGCTCCATCGTCTCGCGGACCGTGGCGACGGCGTCGGGGGCGTCGCCGGCGAGCCGCAGCACCTCCAGCCCGCTGCGGATCGGGGCCAGCGGGTTGCGCAGCTCGTGGGCGAGGGTGGCGAGGAACTCGTCCTTGCGGCGGTCGGCCTCGGACAGGCGGGCGGCGACGGTCCGCAGTTCCGCCTGGATCCGCTCCTGCTCGCTGACGTCGGTGTTCGTGCCGAACCAGAACCGGATCTCGCCGTTCTTCCCCCGCAGCGGGTTCATCCGGGTGAGGAACGGCCGGAAGACGCCGTCCTTCCCCCGCAGCGGGAAGACCATATCGAAGGTTTCGCCGGCGGCGAGCGACGCGTGGAACCGCTCCAACACGTCCGGCAGCGCCTGCGGGTCGTGGACGGACTGCCAGCCCCACCCCTCCACCTGCTCGAAGGTCGTGCCGGTGTACTCGTACCAGCGACGGTTGTACCAGAAGATGTGCCCGTCCGGCCGGGCCATCCAGGCGAGCTGGGGGATGCTGTCGGCCATCAGCCGGAACTTCTCCTCCGCCTCCCGCCGGGCCGCCTCGACCCGCCTCCGTTCGCTGACGTCCTTGAACAGGATCGCCACCTGGTCGGCGCTCGGGCCGCCGGCGCCCGGGCCGCCGGGCCGGTAGGCGTGGACCTCGAACCAGCGGTCGCCGAGGGCCGCCGCATGGTTCACGAACCGCACCGGCTCGCCGGTCCGGGCGACCTTCCCGTAGGTCTCCCGCCAGAACGGTTCGAGGCCCGGGGCGAACTCCTGGGTGGTCTGTCCGACCACGTCGCCCAGCCCGGTGTGCTTCCGGAACGCCGGGTTCATCTGGAGGATGCGGTAGTCCTCCGGGCGGCCGGCCGCGTCGAACAGCATCTCGACCAGGCAGAACCCCTCGTCCATCGACTCGAACAGGCTGCGGTAGCGGGCCTCGCTCTCGGCCAGCCGGCGGGTCGTGCGGGCCCGTTCCAGCGCCTCCCAGCAGCGGTCGACGACCGTCTCGACCAGCTCGACCTCCTCGGCGGTCCACTCGCGGGGGGTCGTCTGGTGAACGGCCATGGCGGCCGTGAACCGCCCGCCCTTGTGCAGGGGCACGCAGACGCCGGAGCGGACGTCGGCGGCCCGGTACGCCGCCCGGTCGTCCGCCCCGATCCGCGGGTCGGCCTCCGCGTCGGTCACGACGTAGCTCTCGCCCGCCTCCATCGCCCGGGCGCACGCCGTCCCGAAGGCGACGACCGGCCAGCGGCCGACGATGCTCGGCACGCCCCGCGCGTAGTCGCCGGTGATCACGAAGGTCGCCTCGGCGGCGGGCCGGCCCTCGACCTCCGCGTAGGCGCAGCGGTCCGCGTCCAGGTGCTCGGCGAGCCTCCGGGCGGTGGCGGCCGTCACCTCGTCCGGGTCGGTCAGCGGCTGGGTGGCGGCGGTGAGATCGGCGAGGAAGCGGTCGCGGCGTCCGGCCCGCCGCCGCTCGGTGACGTCGGCGTGCACGCCGACCCACTCGGCGATCTCGCCGGCCTCGTCCAGCACGGGCACCGCCCGGATCGTGCACAGCCGCCACTGCCCGTCGCGGCGGCGGACGCGATGCTCGAAGCGGAACTCCCGCCGCCCGGCGACCGCCTCGTTCCAGGCGTCGACGGTCGGTTGCGCGTCCTCCGGGTGGACGGCGTCCGCCCAGCCGTAGCCCTGGTACTGTTCCGCCGTTTGGCCGGTGAAGGACTCCCAGCCGGGCTGCTCGCCCTCCATCTCGCCGCGGGCGTTGTTCGTCCAGACAATGTCGCCGACCGACTCGACCGCCGCCCGGAACCGGCGTTCGCTGCGCCGCACCGTTTCTTCGGCCCGTTTCCGCTCGGTCAGATCGAACATCGAGCCGACCATGCGGACCGCCCGGCCGTCTTCCCGCACCACGCGGCCGCGGTCGAACACGGTGGCGTAGCTGCCGTCGGCCCGGCGGAAGCGGTATTCGTCCTCCCAGTCGTCCCCGCCCGTCTCCCCGTCGATTACCGCGTGAATGCCGTGGGCGACGCGGGCCCGGTCGTCCGGGTGGACCTGCTCGACCCACCAGTCCGCCTCGGGACCGACTTCGTCGGCGGCGTAACCGAACCGGGTGCGGACTCCCTCGTTCCAGGCGACCCGGTCGGTCGCGAACTCCCAATCCCAGATCGCGTCGTTGGCCGCCTCGCCGACCATCCGGTAGCGGAGCTCGCTCTCCCGCAGGGCGGCCTCGACCCGCTTCCGATCGATGAGCCCGGCGACCTGCTCGGCCAGCGGCGCCAGGTCGGTCAGCACCGCGTCGGAGAGCGGCTCCCGGCCGAACACCCCCAGGACGCCCACGCACCGGTCCTCCACCAGCAGGGGGAAGCCGGCGAAAGCGATCATCCCCTCCCGGTGCACCCACTCGGGGTCGGTGACGTTCGGGTCGTTCGGCAGGTCGTTCGTCAACAGCGGGCGGCGGTCGCGGGCGATCCGGCCGATCTTGAGCTCGCCGAAGCGGACGCGGGCGTGGGCCTCGTCCAACGGCGTCTCGATGCCGGCGCCGGCCTTCAGGACCAGCCAGCCGCCCTCCCCGTCGGCCCGGGGCTCGTCTTCCACGCCCCAGACGCGGGCGAAGGCCGCGCCGAGGTGTTTCACGAACGCCTCGCAGCATCGGCGGAGCACGTCGGGCAGCGGTCCGGCGGTCACCAGCGCCTCGGCCACGTCGGCCCGCAGCGCCGTCAGCCGGACGCGCTCGGCCTCGTCCTGCTCGGCCCGCTTCCGTTCGGAGATGTCCCGGATGTAGCCGGTGAAGGTCGGCGGGCCGTCCCCCCCCACGGGGGTGATGGACAGCTCCACCGGGAACTCCGTCCCGTCCGCCCGCAACGCCGTCAGCTCCAACCGGCGGTTCAACACCGGGCCCTCGCCGGTCGCCAGGTAGTGGGCCATGCCGCGGCGGTGGGCGTCGCGGAAGCGCTCCGGGATGATCAGTTCGGCCAGTTCCCGGCCGCGGGCGTCGCCGGCGGCGCGCCCGAACATCCGCTCGGCGGCGGGGTTGAAGTCCAGCACCCGCCCGGCGTGATCGATCGAGATGATCCCGTCCAGGGCGGCGTCGAGCACCGCCGCCTTGCGGGCCTCGCTGGCCTTCAGGTCCCGCTCGCGCTGCCGCCGCTCGGTCACGTCGCGGAACACGAGCACCACGCCGACGATCGCCCCCCCGGAGTCGCGAATCGGGGCGGCGCTGTCGTCGATCGGCCGCTCGACGCCGTTGCGGGCGATCAGGATCGTGTGGTTCGCCAGCCCGACGACGACCCCCTCCCGCAGGGCGCGGTCGGCCGGGTTGTCGACCGGCGTGCGGGAGAACTCGTTGACGATGCGGAAGATCTCCGCCAGCGGCCGGCCGCGGGCGTCGGCCAGCGTCCAGCCGGTGAGTTCCTCGGCGATCGAGTTGAGGTAGGTCACTCCGCCCGCGGCGTCGGTCGTGACCAGCGCGTCGCCGATGCTGGCGAGGGTGACCCGTAGCAGGTCGTCCGGGTTAACGTCGCTCATACGTCCTGGTGCACCGTTCGAACACGCCGCCACACCCCGCCGACGATTTGTGCGGCGTCGTAGTTGGAACGGGGGCGAAGATCTTGACGCCGCAGTATCGCCGCGGAAAGCGTGACGCCAAGTTCGCCCCCCCCCGCCGCGTCCCCGCCCGGCCCCCGCCGCGGTTCGACGTGCGACGTCGCGGTGGACGGGGAGGTCAGGCTCGCCGGCGACGGCCGACGGCCACGAGATGGCCGTGCTCTTGACGATGACGGACCACAAGGCCCGCGGCGCAGAGCCGCCGGGGGCGTCACGACGGTTCGCCGCTGCGGGCGTCGAAGGCGCTGGGCGCCCCGCGGGGCGCCCTCCGGCGGGTTCTCGCCGGGCCGCAGTCGCCCGGGGCGTTGTGGAGCGCCGCCGAAGGCGCCCGGCCGGGGACGCGGCGGTCGCCCGATCGCGTCCGGGCTACCGACCAACCCCGCGACGCCCTATCCTCGCAGCCCCAGGAGGCCGTAGCTCAATCGGTTAGAGCGCGCGACTCATAATCTTGAACGACTCCGGGGCCCGAAGCCGCTCCGGCACTGCAAAAACAGGGTTCCGCGGCGACCGCCGCTAGACAACGGTTGTCGGCGAAACCTGCCCAAACTACCCCGTCGGGTTGTAAACTACAACCGCCCGGAGACCGCGCGAGCGACGTCCGCGCGGTCGTCCGTCCGCCCCGCGAAGCCGCTCGCCGGGCCCCCTCCGACGTCGGCCGCGATGACGACAGAACGTTCACCGGAGTCAGGAGCGTGGCGTCCCCTTCGACCGCCGTCGCGGGCCGTCTGGCGGGGGAACGCTCCAGTCGTCACTCGACCAGCCCGTTGCCGCGATCGCCAGGGGCGTCCCCGCGCACGGCCGATGCAGGACGGGCGTAGCGACGTCACCTGAAAAGGAGGACTGGCCGCCGCGAAGCGTTCGCGGCGGGTCGAAGGACGGCGACGTTCAGCTCTCGCTGGGGTGCGAGGCTTGCTTCGACCTTCCGGCGACCGCCGGGTACGGTCCCCTGTCGATTTCCTAAACCCGCCGAGGCGGATTCCCTCTGATGCCTAAAACGTCTCGGCCCAGCGAAGCCGGCCCCGTTCGGGCCGAGGCGTCTCCCCGCCCGGTGCTGCTGACGGGGGCCGCGGGGTTCATCGGGGCGGCGGTGGGCCAGAAGCTGCTCGCCGCCGGGACGCCGGTCGTCGGCGTGGACGACCTCAACCCGTATTACTCGCCGACGCTGAAGCGGGCCCGGCTGGAGCGGCTCGTCGCGGCGGCGGAGGCGTCGGGGGCCGGGTTCGACTTCCGCCAAATCGACCTGGCCGACCGAACCGCCTGCGAGGCGGTCTTCGCGGCGGGGCCGTTCGACCGCGTGATTCACCTCGCCGCCCAGGCGGGGGTGCGATACAGCCTCGACAACCCCCACGCCTACGCCGCGGCGAACCTCACCGGGTTTCTCAACGTGCTGGAGGGATGCCGGCGGCAGGCCGAGGCCGGTTCCCCGCCGCACCTGGTCTACGCCTCCAGCAGCAGCGTGTACGGGGAGAACCCGGATCCGGTGCTGTTCGTCGACCGCCCGGCCGACCACCCCGTCAGCCTGTACGCGGCGACCAAGCGGGCGAACGAGCTGATGGCCCACAGCTACGCCCACCTCTACGGCCTGCCGTGCACCGGGGTGCGGTTCTTCACCGTCTACGGCCCGTGGGGACGGCCGGACATGGCCGTATGGAAGTTCACGGAGCGGATCCTGCGGGGCGAGCCGATCGACGTGTACGGCGAAGGGAAGATGCGGCGGGGATTCACCTACGTCGACGACGCCGCCGAGGGCGTCGTCCGCCTCGCCGACTCCCCGCCGGCGGCACCGACCAACGGGGCGGCGCCGGCCTCGCCGGACCGCGGGACCGGCCCCTTTCGCACCTACAACCTCGGCAGCCGGGAGCCGGTGGAGCTCATGCGGCTGATCGAGGTGATCGAGTCCGCCTGCGGACGGCGGGCGGAGAAACGCTTTCTGCCGATGCAGCCGGGCGACGTCGTCTCCACGGCCGCCGACACGGCGCCGCTGGAGAAAGCGATCGGCCTCACGCCCTCCACCCCGATCGAAGAGGGCGTCGGAGCGTTCGTGCGGTGGTACCGCGACTACCACGGCGTCCGCTAATCCGACGGCCGGATCGTCCGAGCGTTCGCCCGATCAGGACCGGCGGTGGGTCAGGTCGGCGCCCGCGACGCCTCGGCGGCCGGCCGCCCCCGCAGCTCCCGCCGGCGGAGGAACCGGGCCGGATTGCCGACGACGATCGCCCAGGGCTCGACGTCCTTCACCGCCACCGCCCGGGCCCCGACGACCGCCCCCTCGCCGACCGTCACCCCCGGCCCCACGAACGCCTCCGCGCAGACCCACGCCGAGGCCTCGACGAGGATCGGCCGGGCGACCAGCCGCATGTGCGGGTCCGCCACGTCGTGCGTCGCTGCGCACAAAAACGCCCGCTGCGACACCGTCGCGTGGTCCCCAATCGAGATCGGGGCGACGCAGTAGCAGTCCACCCCCGCCCCGAGGCAGGCGTACTCCCCCAGCGTGAGGTTCGCCGGCAGCCAGATCTTCGCCGACGGTAAGACCTTCGCCCCCCGCCCGACGGTCGCCCCGAAAAGCCGCAGCAGAAACCGCCGCCAGCCCCATAGCGGTCGGGGCGAGCACGCGAACAGCGTCGGCCGCACCGCCCCCCACGCGACCCGGGCCAGCTTGTTCCCGAGCGAGTGCGGGCTGGGACAGTCGTCCGCGGCGACGGAGACGGCGGCGGACGGCGCGGCGAGAGTAGGCGGGGTCGCGGGCGTCACGCCGGCTTGCGGGCGGAGAGAATCATCGACTTCCACAGGTACGGCAGTCGGCCGGCCCCGCGGAATTGAATATCTTCGAACCCGGCGTCGGTCAGCAGCGTCGTGAGCGTCCGCCGTGACCAGAACTTGATATGCCCGCCGTCCCAGAGAACAGTGAAATGGGCGTCCAGTTTCCCCGCGGCGGCGAGCGCCAGATTCTTCAGATAGCCGTGGTAGGGGGTGGTGAGCACGACGCCGCCGCCGGGCCGGAGGACGTCGAACAGGGCCGCGGCGTAGGCGCGGGGGTCGTACAGGTGCTCGACGACTTCCAGCGACGTGACGACGTCGAAGCGCCGGCCGAGCCGGCCAACGAGGTCGTCGGTGACGGAGGCCACTTCGAACCGCGTTCCCGGGTGCGCCTGCCGCGCCGCCGCAATTCCGCTCTCGGACAGGTCGACGCCGACGACGTCGCGGCCGGCCGCGGCCAGCGTGCCGGCGAACGCCCCGTTGCCGCATCCCGCGTCGAGCACCGACGCTCCCCAGGGGATCAGCGTCCGTACCGGATCCCACAGGTACTCCTGAGTGTGCGCGGCATCGGCGTTCGAGAATCCGTATTCGAGATAGGCCTCGGTCATCGTCGTTCCCCAGGCGGGTCGATATGTTCGCACCAAAGCGGGTCCGCCCGATCGGCGAGGGGATCGGTCACGGGGCGACCATCCATTGTTTCAGCCCGATAGCCGCGGGAGAGCAACTCGTCTCGCACGCCGGCCCGCTCCTCCGGGCCGTGCAACTCTATGTACACCGCCGGGGCTCGCTCCTCCAACAATCGCCGAGCGCCTCGGAGGACGGCCGCGGCGGCGCCCTCCACGTCGATCTTCAGCAGGTCCGGCGAGCGTTCGCCGGCGGCGACCACGCCGTCGAGCGTCACCGCGTTCACCTGTAAGACCGACGCGCCGTCGTGCCGGTACGTCGGCTCCACGTCTCGGAGCTTGCCCTGCGTCGCCCGGTCCTCCGGGAAATCGAACGTCATGACGCCCTCCGCGTCGGCCGCGGCGGCCCGCACCACGCGGGCCTGACCGAATTCGTTGAGGGCGAGATTCCGCTCCAGATCGTCCGCGAGGCTGGGAACCGGTTCGAAACAGACGACCCGCCCGTCCGATCCGACCGCACCGGCGAACAGCAGGGCGACCTGCCCGCGGTTGCCGCCCACGTCGTAGACCGTCTGCCCAGCCCGCACCCGCCCGGCCAGCCCTCTCAGGTGTTGGCCGTCCATCCCAAGGGCGTAGGCCACCCCCATCGCGTCGCGGACGACGAACTGGACCCCGTGCAGCGGTCCCGCGAGGACGCGCCGCACGCGACCCCGGGGGTAGAAAAACTTGAGAAACGCGCCGACCGCTTGGACGGAGCACCGGTGTGGGTCGGGCGGCGTCACGCGGGGATCGGGGCGTGGGACGGAACGAGGGGGCCAGACAAGCAGACGGACTCTAAGGCGGAGACGCCGGTCGGGCGATCGAAACCCTCGGCGATTCCCCTTAGTTCCGCGGGGTCGGCGGCGATGCGGCCTGAGAGGAACGCCCGCATTCGTTCGGCCAGGGCTTCGGCGGAGGCGACGTCCGTCAACCATTCGTCGCCGGCGAGCGTGACCAATTCCGGGATCGCCGCGACCGGCGTGGCGATCACCGGCACGCCCGCCGCATACGATTCTAAGATAATCAGTCCGAAGCATTCCAAGTCGCGGGTCGGCAGCACGAAGCAGTCCGCCGCCGCGTAGCACCTCGGCAGGTCTTCGTCCGGCACGAACCCCAGCAGCGTCACGCGCCCGGACAGCCCAAGGGCGTCGATCCGGGTCTGAAGCTCGCCCCGCAGCGGCCCGCCGCCGCCGATGAGTAGCCGGAACCGCGCCCCCGACCGGTCCAACGCCGCGGCGGCGTCGATCAGCAGGTCCAATCCCATTCGCCGGTGCAGGCGACGGAGCGTGAAGAACGTCGGCTCCCCTGCCGCGTCCGCCCAAGCCCCGCCGAGCTGGGCCCGTAATGCGGGGCGGTCGTCCGCAACTCGAAACTGATCGACGGCGACCCAGCCGGGGCAGACCGACGCCCCCCCGACCGGGGCGTCCCGGAGCGTCTTAATTCCGGGATACAGCGCTCGCAATCGACGCAACGTAAATGTCGAGTCCCCGGTGACCGCATCGGCCCGCCGGCAGTTTCGCCCTTCCAAAGCCGCGGCCACGCGGGTCGACCACGATCGCGGCCCGCGGCGGCCCTCCGCAGCGAACTCGTCCGCGAAGGGAGAATGTACTGTATAAACCGTCCGGACCGCCCCGCCCGCCCCCGACTTGGCCCCCCGGAGCCCCCGCAGAGCCCCCGCGAACTGCAGCGGCGTGTGTCCGTTCAGGCAGTCCGGCGGTCCGGCCTCGGCGAGAGTCCTCCGCACGGCGGCGGCGGTCCCGCGGACGTGGCCCCACAACGCAAAGGGCCCCCGCCCCGGCGGACGCGGGTAGCGCCACACCGTCACCCCCCGCTCGACCGTCCGCGGCGGCGGACTCCGTTCGTGCCCGCAACAGATGTAATGCACCCGGCGACCACGGCCCGCAAGACTCTCGGCGAACTCCGTCGCCAGCTTGAACGATCCGCCGGCCAGATCGTCCACCCACGCATGGGCCGCCACGAAGACGGTCCGCGGCGGCTCGTCTTCACGTTCAGGCGTCAACATAGATCGAACATCGCTTCCAGCGGCGGGGTGACACGTTCCCAACGGAATCGCTCGGCGTTCTCCCGGGCTGCGGCGGACAGTCCCGCCTGATAGTCCCGGTCCGTCAACAGTCGATCGAGGTGGTCAGCGACCGCGGTGACGTCGTCGGGATCGCAATATCGCCCGCCGGCGCCGCCGATCTCCGGCATCGCGCATGCTGTCGAGCCGACGACCGGAACGCCGAACGTCTGAGCCTCCACCGCAGGGATGCCAAACGATTCGCACCTGCTCATCAGGCAGAAGACCGTGGCCTCTGCGTAATGCCGATACAGTTCGTCCCGAGAAACACGTCCAACGATTCGCACATGATCTCGCAAGCTTGCCGAGGCGATTTCCGCCTCGATCTCGACGCGATAATCCGGTTGCGACCACGGGCCGACGAGCCTTGCTTCGAACCGCCTTCCGCGGTCGCGGAGCTCTGCACATGCACGAACGAGGGTCTCCGCATTCTTCCACCGGGCCATCACCGAAACGCTGAGAATTAGATTCTCTCTCCGCGGCACAGCGCTTGCCGCGGCCGCATGCCGTGCAGATTCGTCAACGGCCTGATAGACGATTAACTCGCGTGAAGCAGCGGGAGCCCCGGCATCGCGATAGAGCTGCCGCAGATGGTTCGAGTTATAAACCATCAAGTCAGCCTCGGCAGTTGCCCGCCGGTAAGCATAACGCTGGATACTCGCGCGGATCTTATCGGCTCCCTCTTTAGCAACCGCCTTCGTCAGGCACCAAGGATTCTGAGCGAAACAAACGTGCGGGACCGGCGGGCGGGCGGGCGGAAGAGAACCAGCAGGCGTAAAAACAAGATTCGCTCCTACACGACGCACCTCTTTGGAAAGTTGAGTGGCCTGCCACGCCGCACGACGGAACGGTGACGTGAGGTCGACGTCCAACCGGACCGCTGAAACGTTCTTCGGAAGATCTTTAGCTAGTGCATCCTGCGTGATGTCGTACAGCAAGACAAAACGGTGCCGCCCTGCGGTGCGACGGGCTAACTCTCGAAGATGGCCGCCAAGCACGTGGTATCCGCTGGGGGCACGAGCGGAAAGGCCGTCGATGAACGCGACTGCCATCAGTCCCCCCCCGTCATCGTAGTTCTGCGATTAGTGCCGATCTGGTCTCGGCCGAGTTGATAAGCTGGTGCGCCAAGAACGATGTGCGACCTCGTCCTATGCCACTCGCCGTGAACTGGAGGCTGGCTGTACCAAGCCCTCGCCTCCCCTCCCAGCCGCAGTACAAAGCCCGCGATCGCCAACAGCAGGAGCGTTTCCATTGGGTCGCCGCTGAATGACTGGTGCGAAATAGTCATACAGGCCGCCGCCGCCGCCAGCATCGCCAGCAGGCAGGTCTGCAAACGGGCGTGCGGGGCGAACTCGCCGCGGCGCGGCACGACGGCGGCGAGCGCCCCCAACAACACCAACGACGCGAAGGCTAACAGAACGGCCCCTGGCAGCCCCAGTTCGGTAAGCACCCGCGCGCCCATGCTCTCGGGCCACGCCAGATTCCGGCCGGCGATGTAATAATGTCCCTGGGTGGCGGATCCCAGCCCGTTGCCGAACGGCCCGTACTGTCGCAGCACCGGATCGATCGAAGACACGGTCTCCGTTCCCAGCCGCTCCGTGCTCCCGCCTAAAGTCGACATTAGGTAATCCTCGTTCCCGAGCCCCAATCCGGTCTCGCCCGCGGCCAACAGGACTCCCGCCGCGGTCACGCCCGCTCCCGCAACGGCCACGCCCACCGCTTTGACCCAACCTTCCCGCAGTGCTTGGAGGGCGGTCGCAACGCCGACGAACACAACCGGAACGCCGATCATCTTCCGTCGACCGCTGAGGACCAGGCATGCCCCGCCCCACACGACCAACAGTAGCCAGCCCCACCAAGGAATCCGACGTCCGGTTTCTGGCTGATGAACGGCGAGCGTCGCCGCAAACATCATCAAATGGGCGGCCCGCAGGCCCATGGTGTCGGGGCTGCGGTACCAACCCGAGAGGAGCGGGATGATTTCGTCGTAGTGGTATCGAACCCACTCCGCCTCGATGCCCCCCAGTCCCGGCCAGCCCCACCCGAAGCGTTCGGCCGGCACCGAAACCAACATGGCGCCGTTCACTGCGCAGTACCACCCGCTCAATCGGCGAACGTCCGCGGTTGAATTCGCGAAGGCGAAGCCGATCGCGAGCCCCAGCAGGGGGGCCAGGTAGGACACCGCCCCGAACGCCGCGACCATCGGCCCGCGAGGCAACGTCGCGGCCGCCATGACCGCCCCGGGCACGAGGGCCGCGACGAGAAGAATCACAAACCGTCTCACCCTAGGGTGCGCCCGGAACACGGCAGTCGCCCCGCCGCGGCCCTCCCATAGTATCCCCGCGAAGACCGCCGCCCAGACCGCAGTCGGGGCCAGTGTGATGATTAGAGAAAATCCGGGCGTCAGCTTCCGGGCCGGGTCCCGGACCGCGTCCAACAGCACGGCTGCGTAGACGCCCCACCGCCATCGTACGAGAGAGACCCCGCAGCAGGCCGCGACGGCCGTATAAAACAGTGCGGCCATTATACGAACCGCCTTTGGCCGGCCGGCCGCCGTCTCTCGGTCCGGCCGACGACGGCGCGGGCGGCCGCGGCGAGCCCGGCCGCGGCCGCCGCGGGTGAATAGGTCGCCACCCGTTCCTGGGCCGCCGCCCCCATCCGCCGGAGTCGGTCCCGGTCCCGTCCCAGGTCAGCTAAGAGTTGCGCCAACTGCCGCACGTCCCCCAGCGGGAAGATCGCACCCGTCGCGCCAATCCCTTCCGACTCGATCAGATCCGGTCCGCACCCGACTCGGTCGCTGACGATTACCGGTCGACCGCACGCCATCGCCTCGTTCACCACCAAGCCCCACGTCTCCCCGGCGTCGGACGGCAGGACCAACAGATCGGCCGCCCGGTACGCCAGCGGGATCTCCGATTGGTTGACGAATCCCGCAAACGTCGCCGGCACGCCGCGGGCGCGGACGAACGCCTCGCACTCCCCGCGCAGCGACCCGTCCCCCACCAGCAGGGCGTGCGGCGCCGGCCCGGGGGCGTCCGCGACTTCTGCAATCGCTTTCAAAAAGTCCAGCGGCCGTTTTTTCTCCTCAAATTTCCCGCTGAACAGCGCCACCGTCCGGTCCTCGGGGATCCCGAACCGGGTTCTCGCCTCGCCCACCGTCCCGGCCGCCGCCGCACCCGCGAAGCGATCGTTCTCCACGCAGTACGGGGCGTCGAACAATCGTCGGCCGGGAACGCCGCGGGCCCGGTAGAACGCCCGGCTGGCCGTGCCGATCGGGCAACACGCGGCGTAGCGGTTCACCAGTAGGGATTGGATCCGCCGTACCCACCAGGGCCGCACCCGCAGATCGTTCGCCTCGCCGCGGACCACGCACGGAACGCTTAGCCGGCGGCAGGCGAGCAGCGTCTGCAACATGGCTTTCACGTTCCAGCCGTTCACGACCACCGCATCATACCCGCCGCGGCGGAGTACGTCCCGCACGCCCGGCGTGTCGCACCCGGCAAAGCGCGTCACCGACGGCTCGCGTGCCACATTCTCCAAGACTTCGTAGCGGTATCCCTCCAACAGCGGCAGATCCCACTCGAACGCCACCCCAAACCCATCTCCTTGCGCAGCCGCATCCGGCAGATGGCAGAACAGGACTGTCAAGTCGATCCCGCAATCTGCGGTCAGCTCCCGAAAGACGGGAACCTGATACTGAATCGGATGCGAGGTGACGAACGCCACCTTCATGGGCCGATCGTTCATACCTTCCCCCGGACGGCAGCGACTGGCGACGGATCCGCCGGAGACGCATCGCCGTTCATCAGCAGGGGCTCCCCTCGAGCTGCTTTGCGGGCGACCGCAAACGCTCTCGCCTCGCCGAGCAACTTGACCGGGATCCACCAGGGCCGGGCGAGGTGAAACTTCGTCCTCACCTCCCGGAAGGCTCGGTTCAAGCAGTACGCCGCCTTCTCGCCGACGCTTCGGCCGTGCCGGAGGGCGTAATAATAGTCTCCGAACCCGTGCTTCGGGTCGGCGCTGGTCAGGTGCGACCCGGTGTCGCGGGTCCCGCCAGCGGGGACCCGCAGGTGGTCAATGGCGGCGTCCGGGGCGAAGCGAATCGTCCCACCAGCGGCGATCAGCCGGCGGGCGAAGTCCGTTTCGAATCGGTATGCGGCGCCGTAGAAGCGTTCGTCAAACCCGCCGACCGCCAACGCTCGGTCCCGCTTCACGGACAAGTTACCGGCCATCACGTTTGCCACCTCCCCCGGCCGCACGGAATGAAAGGGGAAATCGCGATCATCCCGCAGCCCGACCCGCCGCGGCGGCCGGGGCAGATTCGCCGGCGATTGCCACGGCTGGATCACCTGCCCCACGACGGCCCACGCCTCCGGAAACTCCGCATGGGCCCGACGATGCGCGGCGATCAAGCCAAGGTGAGGCCGGACGTCGTCGTCCAAAAACAGGACCAGCGGAGTCTCAGCCAACATCAATCCGCGGTTCATCGCCTTCGGGATCGACGCCTCCGCCGGCCGGTCCCACGCGATCCGCCCCGCCGCACGCCAATCCGCGAGGCGTCGCTGGGTTTCCGGCTCATGGGCGGGCGTCTGATCGACGACCACGAGTTGATCCGGAGGGTCCTCCAGATTGAGGACCTGTTCCAGTGAGTCGATTAAGACCCCCTCGCGGCCGAGCGTGGGCACGACAACGGTGAGGGCGGGCGGCGGGGCGTTCATTCGACCGCCCCCGCGTGGGGGGCGTGCGTGATCGGCCCGCTCCGCGGATGCGAGGATTCCGCGGAGCCCCCCCGCAGTCCCAGCGATCGCAGGACGGCCCCGCCCCGACGCCGGAGGGCCCAGTACCCCGACGCCCGCCGCAGCCACGGCAAGACGCCCGGGGGCATCTGGTACTTTCGCACGATGTCGCGGAGATGGTCGCGGGACATGTCGTAACCCAGTTCGCGGCCGAGGGAGACGACTTCCGGGTGCCGGTCGTATCGCTCCCACTCGTCGCCGATCGGTCGGACCTCAACGTCGTTCTGCCGGAACACGTTCTTCCGCGGCGACTGCGGGATCTCCTTCCTGGCCGGCAGACCGGCGAACTCGGCGATCCGGTCCAGCGTCTCGGGACTTCGGAAGATCTCGTCGGCGGTCACTGTCAGCGTCGACAGGTCCGGAAATCGCTTTGGGAGTTCGAGCCCGTAGGCGGTGATCTCCAACCAGCGGTAGAGGGATCGCTCGAACGGCGACATCCCGTCCCACCGGTCCGCGAACTGCGGATAGAGGACGCGATCGTGAAACGGCGTGATCGCCCAGGCGGGCGATTTATTTAGGGAATAGTGGCCCATCACCGCGAACGACGCGGCGACCTGAACCGGATGGCGATGGACGATCAGCGCCCGTAGTTGGTCGCCGTATTCCTGCCGCAGCCCCGGAACCAGGGCACTCATGGTCCATCCCGCCTCGAAGACGGGGGCGCGTTCGGAGGCGTCGCGCCAGTCGTTCAGGACGGCGCGGACGCCGGGTTCGGCGAGCATCGGCTCGAACGCGCGGGCGTCGTAGGCCCGGTGGTAAACCGCCGGCTTCGCCACGTTCGGGTGCAGGCTCTCGTGAGCGATCGTTGCGTCGGGGAACGACAGTTCGAACGTCTCGGCCAAGTAGGTCGTGCCGCAACGCCCGGTGCTGACGGTCACCGTGATCGGATGCGCCGCGATCGGGCGGCGGGGCGGGGGCGAAGTCATTGAGGGAGACGGGTGCGGGGGGGGGGG
>NZ_JBINJD010000112.1:0-16817 GCF_043951915.1 Alienimonas sp. DA493
GGCCCGAGCGTGCGGACGCCGCGGAACGCGCGGGGGGCTAACGCCCCCCGCTCGCCACGGCGTCCTTCAACGCCCGCACCTTCGCCTCGCTGACGCGGCCGGTGCGATCGCCGTCGCAGGCGGCGCCGCGGACGGCGACGATCTCGGCCCCGCAGGCCAGCGCCCGCGGCACGTCCTCGATCGTCAGCGAGCCGGCGAGGGCGAAGGTGAGACCCCGCCGCCGGGCCTGTTCGCCCAACTCCGTCAGCCGCTCGTCCGACAGGTGGTCGAACAGCCCGCGGCCGTCCTTGTGGAAGGTGTCGACCAGCAGAGCGACGCAGCCGGCGGGGGCCGCCTCCGCCAGCACGGCCTCCGGCGCCGGGGCGTCGCAGGCGGCGTGGTCCGCGTAGGCGACGGCGACCCATTGAAAGGTTCGCCGCTCCGCGGCGATCGCCTCGTACTGGAAGCGGGCGTCCAGCCAGTCCCAGACCCACTGCGGGTTGCGGACCGGGGGGGCGTCCGGGGGGAGCAGCCCGGCGAGGCCCAGCTTCGCCCACCGCACGCCGGCGGGGATCAGCGGGGTCTCCAGCAGCGAGGGCCGCTCCGCGGCTTCGCCCAGCGCGACGCTGACGGCGGCCCGGGACGAATCGCCGTCGGCGGCGCAGAGGGCGGCGACCTCGTCCCACACCGCTTCGTCCGCCCGGCCCAGGGAGCCGCGGGCGGGCTCCTTCACGTCGATCACGTCCGCCCCGCCGGCGAGGGCGGCCCGGGCCTCGGCGGCGTCGCGGACGCTCACCAGTAACTGCGCCATCAGGCTCCCGCGGTCGATCGGTCCGTCTCTCCCCCCCACCGACGACGCGTCGTCGGCGCGTTCCGGGAAATCCGTGGGAGACGAACAAAATGGTTCAAGGTCCCACCGATCCGCAACCGAAGCAGTCCCACGGCGGACCGCGCGACCGGCACGGACCGCCCGACCCGACGTCCGGCGGTTTCCCTCAAGCGGGCCGCCCCCGGCGCCGGGCCCCGACGACGGGCCGGTCTCCCGACGCCCCCGCGGACCCCCGCACCCCCGGCGTATTCGCCTCGGCCGACCGCTCACACCCCGGCCCCCTCGCGAGTCCGCGGGACGAAGGACATTCGCTTCCCATGCCGCTTCGATCCATGCCCCGTACGGCCCCCTCACCCCGGGCGGCGCGCCGCTCGGCGCTGATTCGCCGCGGCCTTGCCGCGGCGCTGCTCGCCCTCGCGCCCGCCGCGTTCGTGCCCGCCTTCGCCGAGGGCCCCGGCGATTCGCTGGGGCCGGCGACCAGCGGCGAGGCGATGGACGACCTGTTCGCCATGCCGATCCCGACGGCGCCGACCCCCGCGAAGACAGCGGCGACGAGCCCGGCCGAGCCGTCCGGCTCCGGCGTGATGCAGGCCGGGTTCGAGACCGACGGCGTCGGCGGCGGCATCCGGCAGACCGCCGGGACCGAAACGCCCGGGACCGTCGCCCCGCCGGCGTTCCCCGCCGCGGGCGTCGGCCGCCCGGTGGACGACCTCGATTCGTTCTTCTCCCCGGCCGCCGCGGCGAAGGCCGCCGAACCGAAGCCGGCCGCCCCGGCGAAGACCGCCGCCGCCGACGACGCGGCGCCGGCGTCGGAGCCAAGCGTGACGCAACGCCGTCCCGCCGCCCCGCGGAGCGCCTTCAGCGCCGCGGACTTCGGCTTCGGCCCGGCGACCCCCGCCGCGACCCCCGCCGTGACGCCCGCCGCCGCGACGATGCCCGCCGACGGCGCCGCCGGGACGATCCGGCCGGTCTCCGGCACGGGCGACCCGTTCGCCGCGATGGCGGATCCGTTCTCTCCGAAAGCGGAAGCCTCCCAGGCCGAGGCTCCCCAAGCCGACGGCCCGGCGCTGGCCGGTCCGGAGCCGACCGCGGTCTCCGCCGAGGCCGCCGTCGCCGCGGACGTCCCCCCGGCGATCGCCCCGGCCTCCGCCGCGGACCCGTTCACCCCGGCTCCGGTTCCGGCCCCCGCGCGGCCGAACCCCCTCGCCGAGCCGACCGACGCGGAGCTGCGCCTCGCCGAGGCCGCCCGCACGCCGGCCTCCCGCTCCACGGACGTCGCCCCCGTGCCCGCCCCGGAGATGCCGGAGGGCTTTGAGGAACCGAACGCCGAACCGACCGAGGAGCCGAACGCCGAACCGACCGGGGAGCCGGTCGCGCACGGCCCGCTGGTCAGCACGATCGGCGTCGGCGGGGTCGGCCCGCAGCACGCCGAACTGAGCGCCACCTGGCGGCACAGCGGTCCGATCCGCGTCGGCCGGGTGTGCACCTCGGTCCTGACCGTCTCCAACGCCGGCCCGGCGACCGCCTACGGCGTGACCGTCACCGGCGACGTCTCCGCCAACATGGGCCTCGCCGCCGCGGAGCCCTCCCCGGAGGACGGCGTCGACACTCCCCATCCGACCTGGACCTTCCCCACCCTGGAAGCCGGCGAGCAGCGGGAGATCCGCCTCACTTACACCCCCACCGCCGTCGGCGGCGGCGACGACCCGGCCGCGGCGAACCGGCTGGCGGCGATGGTCACCAGCCGCCTGATCGCCCGCGGCGCCCCGGTCGTCACCGAGCCCAAGCTGAAGGTCGAACTGGAAGGCCCCCGCGACGTCCTGCTGGGCGAGCCGGCCACGCAGACGATCCTCGTCTCCAACCCCGGCACCGGCCACGTGGATGAGGTGCTGATCGAAGCCCTGCTGCCCGAGGGCCTGGAGCACCGCGGCGGTCCGAAGCGGCTGACGATGAACATCGGCGCCCTGTCGGCCGGCGAAACCAAGCCGGTCCGCCTCGGCCTGCTGACGAGCGTCGGCGGGGTGCAGACGATCTCCGTGCAGGTCCGCGGCGAGGGCGGCCTGCAGGCCGAGACCGCCGCCGACATCCAGGTGAAGAGCCCGCAGATCGACCTGTCGATCGACGGTCCCGGCCTGCGGTACGTCAACCGCACCGCCGCGATGACCCTGACCGTCTCCAACCCCGGCGACGCCGCCACGGACAACGTCCGCCTGGGCTACCGCGTGCCGGACGGCTTCGAGTTCCTCTCCGCCGACCGCAGCGGCACCCACGACCCGGCCGGCCGCACGGTGCGGTGGTTCCTGGGCCGCATCGAGGCCGGCGGCAGCGTGACCGCCACGGTGAACCTCAAGGCCGTCGCCGGCGGGGAGCAGCTGCATCGGGCGGAGGTCTCCGCCAGCAGCCGGGCCAAGGCCGGCGCCGAGCACCTCACCCGGATCGAGGGCACCGCCAGCCTGGTGCTGAAGATTCAGGACACCGACGACCCGGTCGAGGTCGGCGCCGAGACCGAATTCACCGTGACCGTTTCCAACGAGGGCACCGCCGCCGCCAAGACCGTCGGTCTGGCCTGCCGGGTGCCGGAGGGCACGACGGTCGGCGCCGTCCGCGGCCCTGCCGCCTACCGCACCGAGGGCAACCTGATCCTGTTCGACAGCCTCCCGGAGCTGGAGCCCGGCGCCAAAGAGGTCTACACCCTGCGGCTGAAGGGCACGACCCCCGGCAGCAAGCGGTTCCAGACCCGCCTGGTCAGCGAGAGCATCAGCGAGCCGCTGATCCACGAGGAACTGACCAAGTTCTACGCCGAGTGAGTCCCGGTTGAACCGCGAACCGTCGACGCCCCGGACGCCCCCGCGTCCGGGGCGTTTCGCGTTTCCCCCTCGCCCCCTGTGGGGGAGAGGGGCCGGGGGTGAGGGGGCGGTGACAGGCCGTTCGCCGTCGTCCCCGTTAGAGCGATCTTCTCGAAGCCGTCGCGGACCTTACCAGCCCGGAGCGCAAGCTCCGGCCGTGCGTCGTTCGACGCCTCGGCTGCGCTGACGGCCGATGCTTGCGCATCGGGCTGGTATCAGCCGCGACGTTCTGCGGAAGAGCGCACCAGGCGGCGCGATCCACTCTCAACGCGCCGCCTCACGGCGACGGCGAGCTGCGAACCTCACGCCGTTTCGCGGACCTGCGGCTCCTCCGGGGCCGCGGCCAGCAGGCCGCGGATCAGCGCCGGGACGTCGGCGTCGACGTGGATCGCCCCGTGCAGCGGGGCGAGCGTGCGGGGGGGGCCGTCGGTCTCCCAGCGGGTCAGCAGCGCCCGCCAGGCGTCGCAGACCTGCCCGTCGGTGGGCGAGAAGGGCGGGGGCGGGGCCGGCGGGCGGGCCAGCGGGAGCGCGTCGTCCGGCTGCATCGGGCCGGGGGCGATCGCGGAATCGCCCGTCAGCAATACGCCGCCGAACGCCGGCGTGGACAGCATCACCGACCCCGGCGTCCGCCCCGGCCAGTGCAGGACCTCGACCGGCAACTCGGCCAGCGGGCCGCCGGGCTCGCAGGCCTCGATCGGGTCCTCCCACTCCACCATCAACCCCCGCACGCGGGGGTCGTGGCGGTCCTCGGGGTGCAGGAAGAACGGGGTCTCGAACTCGCCGGCCAGGGCGTCGAAGGCGTCGCCGCGGACGGCGAGGTCGGCGTGGGTCAACAGACAGCCCACGATCGCCGCCCCCTCGTCCTTCAACCCCCGCACGCCGGGCAGGGCGTGCCGCAGCGGGGCGTCGATCAGCAGGGCCCGCGGCGCGTCGGCCCCGGACGAACGGTCCGGCGGGAAGAGCAGGGCGTAGCTGTTCGGCGGGCGGAGCGTCCGCCCGCCGGCCGCCCCGAACTGCGGGAGCAGGACCAGCCCGCCGTGCTCCGCGTCCCCCAGCAGCCATTGGCGACGGGGGTGAGAGAAAACGGTCATCGGCGGCAGGTCGTTCGGGCGGGGGGCGGCCATGGTGCGGCGGCGGGCCGGCCCCCGCCAGTCGGTCACCCCGCGGGGACCGCGACCTCCTCGAACCGATCGGCCAACTCCCGCAGCGCCGACCGCATCGCGGGGCCGGCGAGGGCGCGGCCGTGGCCGGTGACGAGGGTCTCGGGCTCCAGCGCGGCGAGTTTGCGGGCGCTGGCGGCGGCGGCGGACCAGTCGGGGGTGAAGTACATCGGCGGGCCGTGCACCTCCTCCCGCTGCGTGGCGACGGCGTAGGCGCTTTCCTGCTCCGTGCTGATCACCGCGTCCCCGCTCAGCAGCGTGCGGTCGGACGGCCGCCAGAACGAGACGTGGCCGGGCGTGTGGCCGGGCGTCGGCAGCCAGCGCCAGCCGGGCAGCGGCGGGACGGGGCCGCCGCCGTCGGGAGCGCCGTCCGTTTCCAGCGTGCGCAGCCGGTCGCCCACGTCCACGGGGCCGCGGGGGAACAGCGCGCTGGAGAGGTTCACCAGGCCCCCGCCGGCCATCGGGTCCGGCGGCGGGTAGCTCTCCCGGCCGGTGAGGAACGGGGCCTCCGCGGGGTGGGCGAGGACCGGCACGTCCCACTCCGCGGCGAGCTCCTCCAACACGCCGACGTGATCGAAGTGCCCGTGCGTCATCAGGATCGCCGCGGGCGGGCAGGGCGCCCCCGCGTCGGTCCCGCCCGCGGCGAACCGCTCGGCGGCGACTTCGCGGATGCGGTCCGCCGTGCCCGGCAGGCCCGCGTCGAGCAGAACCCAGTTCCCCGCCCCGCACCCGGGCGCTCCGACGAAGGCGACGTTAACGATCCCCAGCCGACGGTAGGCGACGTCGCCGAGCGCCTCGTGCACCGGCCCGGGGGTGAGGTCCGCGGGCGACTCGTCCGCCCGGGCGGCTTCGGGAACGGGAATCTGGGAGGTCATCGGCGGGAACGCGGGCGGGCGGGGCGGGAGACGCGCCACCGTCCGTCCCGCGGCCCGGCCGCGGGACGGGAAAAGCCGCCGCCGTCGGCCCGGGCGTTCGCGGCGGCCGGCCCCGCCGGAGCTTCAGTGCGTCAGCGTCCAGCGGCCGTCGGCGTGGCGGTAGGGGAGCGTGACGGCGCCGCGTCCCCCGCGGGCCCGGCCGTCGCCGGTCGTGGCGCCGCTGGGGAAGGTGAACCACAGCCGCAACTCCCCGTCCGCCGCCGACGCCTCCGTCACCGGCACGATGAAGCGACCGTCGGCGGCCACCGGGGCGACGTAGTGCTTCGCCCAGTAGCTGCCCGGCAGGTCGTCCGGGTGATCGCCGAGCACGGCGTGCACCGGCTTCTCCCCGGAAGTTCGCACCGCCCCGGCGAGGGCGAATCCCTTGCCGGTCGGCGTCGGCCGCAGGGCGAGGTCGTCGACCCGCACCGCCGGCAGGCGCCATTCGCTCAGCGGCGTCCCGCGGACGACTGGGTGCACGGCGAGCATCGCCGCGGCGGCCTCGCTGAGGTGGGCGTCCCGGCTGGGGCGGCCGGTGACGCGGCGGTAATTGAAGTTCGTCGCCCCCATCAGCGTGTTGCTGGTCCGCACGCGGGCCGCCTTCGGACCGATGTGCGGCAGGCCGAAGGCGTGGCCGAGTTCGTGAATCGTCCCCTTCAACGCCGTCTCGTCCCCGAGGCCGGCGGAGATCGGGGCGGTCGGCCGGAGCCGGGAGAAGCGGCTGTCGTAGTTGGCGATCGACCACCCGCCGAATTGCGGCGAGCTGCCGCCGCGGAAGTCGGCGAACCGCGCGGGCGGGTCGCCCTTGTAGACGAGGACCCACCACAGATCGCCCTTGGCCGGCAGGTCGAAATGCTGCATCGCGGAGGCGATCGCCTCCTTGTGCGTGTCCGGTTTGGCGTAGCGGTCGGGGCCGTGCTCCCCGATCACGCCCAGCACTTCGACGGAGCCGGTCCCGTCGTCGGTCGGCTTGCCGTTCTCGTCGACGCGGACGAACAGCGACTTCACGCCCGGCTCGTGCCCCCAGCGCCTCAGGCCGTCGAGGAGGAACCGGTCGGCGTAGTCGGCGAGGCGGTCGATCCCCTCCTGGTAATCCGTCGGCGGCCGCAGGCCGCGGGGGACGAACAGCACGACCCGCACCTTCGCCGCGTTCAGCCGTTGCGCAGGAGAAACCGGCTCCGCGGCGGGGGCCGCGGAGCCGGTGGCGAACAGGACGGCGAGCGTCAGACACGCCGCCCGCGGCGATCTGCGGTTCGGGGCGGGCGTGCGCATGGCGGTCAGGGCCGTTTGGGGATCAGGGCCGTTTGGGGATCACCACTCTTTGTCGACCTGCTGACCGTCGTTCCGCTGGATCAGGCGGCTGTAGGTCTCTTCGTCGATCGTGTAGTTCAGCATCTGCGCGGAGCCGTCGACCAAGGCGATGTTCGCCCCCTCCGCATGCCAGGCGCCGGGCTTGGTGAAGACCTGATCCCCGGAGATGAACCCGAGGTTGTTCCCGACCACGCCGGGAGAGAAGACCGGTTGGCCCAACTCGTGGCTCGTGCAGCAGTGATAGCCTTCGGCCCAGATCCCGTAGAGGGATTCGATGATCAAAATCGTGCTGGTGGTGCCGTCCGGCACGTCCCGGAAGCTGGTGGCCATGTTCGGACCGAACATGCCGCCGATGCGGCTGACGACGGTGTTGCCTTCGTCGTCAGTCGTCAGCGTCCGAAGGCCGGCGCTGCCGATGTAGTTCGAGCGGCCGAACGGGCCGGTGTCGAGATCCGGCAGCCCGGGGACGCCCTCGATGGTTTCGTCTTTCGGCTCCACCATGGAGGCGCTGGGGCAGACGTAAGACTGGACGTCGAACAGAGCGGCCGCCAGGTTGTCCCGTTGAAACTGCGGGGGGTTCGAATCGCCGGCGGGGAAACGGGGCAGGTCGACTTCGGCGCCGAATCCGATCAACCGGTGCGTCGGGGTCAGGTCCATCTGGGGCAGGATGAGCGCATGCCATCCCCAGTAATTGCTGATGGCGACGCCCTGGACGGGCACGGCGCTGTCGGACATCGTCGCGCCGTTGGGGAGTTTCTGCCCGGCGATCACCATGCCGTGGAAGAATTCGTCCGGGACGTCCGAGTCATTGTCGGAAGCGGGCGGACGAACGACGGCGCCGGCCGGAAAGCATTTAAAGGCGGAGTGATAGTTGTGCATCGCCAGGGCGATATTCTTCACGTTGTTCATGCACTGGGCGGCCCGGGCCCGCTCGCGGGCGGACTGCACGGCCGGCAACAACAGGCTGGCCAGCACCGCGATGATCGCGATGACCACCAGCAGTTCGATCAACGTGAACCCGGCCCGTCGGGCGGCTGGGCGGGAAAGGGGTGAAGGCGGGCGGCGGGCGGTGAGCATACGGGGCGGGCTTCGTTGGGGACGCGTGCAGTTTAGCAGATCGTTGCGGACGGTCACGATCGGATCGGAACCGCGCGATGGACGGCCGACCGCCTCGCACCGCGCTCCCCCGCCCGGGGCGGGGGCTGATTCCGAACCCCGGACGTCCCGGGGCGATCTGGGGAAAAGGCCGTCTTAGAAAAAAGGTTCGAATTTCCTGTCGACGTCAGGGCGCCTCGACCTGCCGGCCGTCGTTCCGCTCGATCAGGCGGCGGTAGACGTCGCGGTCGATGGAATAGGCGAGCATCGTGGCGTGGCCGTCGACGAAGCCGGCGTTCACGCCGTCCGCGTGCCAGGAGCCGGGCGTGGTGAAGGCGGCGTCGGGGTCGCTGACCGTCTCCCTGCTGAGGTTCCCCGCGGAGCCGGCGTGGAAGATCGGCGGGTCGCCGGGGGTGCCGGCCATCGAGGGGGTCGGGTAGCTCGTGCAGCACTTCTGCCCCTCGGCCCAGAATCCGATCGTGGATTCAATCACGGCCAGCGTCTGGGGGGAGCCGTCGGTGACGTCGCGCATCTTCAGCGGTCGGCCGACCTCGAAGAAGCCCCCGATCCGCACGCCCAGGCCGTCTTCGCCCGGCGAGACCAGGCTGCCGGCGGCGCCGAGGTAATAGTTCGCCGCCCAGTTCGTCCCGTTCAGGCCGTCGTCGGTGACGTCGTCCGGGAGGTCCACCGCCCGCGGGGGCGGCGAGGCGGAGGGGCAGATGAACGTGGGGACCGTCGAGATCGCCGCGGCCCGGTTCTCCTCGATCGCCAGCCGGGCGCAGTGGTCGCTGACCATCCGGCCGAGAATCGGCTGGTCCAGTTGGCTCAGGATGCGGGCGTGCCACCCCCAGTACTGGGACAGGTACAGGCCGCTGGGGCCCGGGGCGCCGCTCGCCAGCCGCGGGACGCTTTCGTATTTGGTGCCCCAGACCATCGGGCTCTCGTCGTCGCCGCCGCAGGGGATCGACACCCAGATCGGCGTGCCGAGCGTGTCGACGCCCTCGGGAAAGTGCTGGATCGCAGCGTGGTAGTTATGCAGCGCCAGCAGGATCTGCTTCGTGTTGTTCAAACACTGGGTGCGGCGGCTCGCCTCGCGGGACCGCTGTACGGCCGGCAACAACAGGCTGGCCAGCACCGCGATGATCGCGATGACCACCAGCAGCTCAATGAGCGTAAACCCCGCCCGCCGGCAGGATTGGCGGGGCGGCTCGACGCCGGGGCGTCGCTTCCACCCCGGGGGGCGGCCGGGGGGACAGCAACGGAGGCAATGACGCATGATTTTCGCCGGAGGGGGGCGCGGGCGTGAAAGCCCATTCCGAACCCCGGCCGTCGGCCGCCGGACCGCTCAATCCCCGAACAACCGGAGATTTCCGCGAACCGAACCGTTCAGTCCGCCTTGGCCAGCACGCCGGGCAGGGCCTCGCCGCGGCCCGGCAGCTTCACGGCCCGCACGCCGGTGACCTCCGGGTGGTCGGCGATCTTTTTCATCGCCGCCTCGGACGGGCACTGGTCGAGGTGCAGCACCGCGACGCTGTCGCCGCCGGGTTCGTCCCGGGAGCGGCCCAGGGACATATCGGCGATGTTCGTCCCCTCTTCGCCCAGCAGGTTGCCGATGAACCCGATCAGGCCGGGCACGTCCCGGTGGCGGTAGATGAGGAGGATGCCGTCCAGGAAGGCGTCCAGGTGGAAGCCGTCCAGGCGGATCAGCCGCAGGTAGCCGCTGCCGAACAAGGTGCCGGCGACGACGTGCTCGCCGGCGTCGGTGGTCACGGTGGCGGAGACGCTCGTGCTGAAGTCGCCGGCCGACTCGCTCTTGGTCTCCTCCATGGTGATGCCGCGGTCCCGGGCGACGGCGGCGGCGTTGACGAGGTTGACGTCCTCCACGGCGTCGGCGAGCAGGCCGGCGGCGAAGGCGCCGGCGACCAGCCCGGTCTTCTTCTTCGCCGCCTCGCCGCGGAAGGCGAGCTTCACCCCGTTCACCCCCGCGTCGCCGGTGATCTGGCTCAGCAGCACGCCCAGCCGATAGCCGAGGTCCAGGTACGGCCGCACCTCGGCCATCTCCGCCCCGCTGACGGGCACCATATTGACCGCATGACGAATCTCGCCCGTCTTCAAAAAGTTCGCCATGATCTCCGCCGCCTCCAGGGCGACGAGTTCCTGGGCCTCCTCCGTGCTGGCGCCCAGGTGCGGGGTCATCAGCAGGTTGGGGCAGCCGCGGAGCGGCGAATCGGCCGGCGGCGGCTCCTCCGTGTAGACGTCCAGCGCCGCCCCGGCGACGGTGCCGTCCTTCAGGGCCTCGGCCAGCGCCGCCTCGTCGATGATGCCGCCGCGGGCGCAGTTGATCAGCCGCACGCCCTTCTTCATGGCCTTCATACGCTCGGCGTTGATGAGCCCCTTCGTCTCCTCCGTCAGCGGGGTGTGGACGGTGAGGTAGTCCACCCGCGGGACGAGCTGGTCCACGTCCCGGACCAGCTCCACGCCCAGTTCCTTCGCCCGATCAGAGCTCAGGAACGGGTCGTAGCCGATGACGTCCATTTCCAGGGCGACGCAGCGGCGGGCGACGGCCTGGCCGATGCGGCCGAGCCCGACGACGCCGATCGTTTTGCCGGCCAGCTGGGTGCCGGTGTATTTTTTGCGGTCCCACTTGCCCTCGTTCATGCTCTGGGCGGCGGGGGCGGTGTTGCGGGAGAGGGCGAACATCAGCGCCAGCGCCTGCTCGGCGGTGGAGACGGTGTTCCCGCTGGGGGTGTTCATCACGACCACGCCGGCCTTGGTGGCGGCGGGCAGGTCGATGTTGTCCACGCCCACGCCGGCCCGGGCGACGGCCTTGAGGCGGGGCTGGCCTTCGAGGATCTCCGGAGTCAGCTTGGTGCCGCTGCGGACGATGATGCCGTCGGCCTCTTTGAGTTCCTCGCGGACCTGTTCGGGGGTGAGGCCGCTTTTGACGACGACCTCGATGCCGCCGGCCGCTTCGAGTTTCTCCAGCCCGGCGGGGGAGAGGTTGTCGGTGATGAGAACGCGGGGCACGGCGGCGGAGCGGGCGCGGAGGAAAACGGGCGGGCGGGCCAGAGGATACCGACGCCGCCGCGAAGTTCACGGCCGGCGGGCGGCGGCGGTAGGGTGGGGCCTTCGCCCGTCCGCTGGCGCCCCCGCGATGCCGCCGCCTCCGCAATTGCCCGGGCCGGACGAGATCCCGGCCGAATCCTCGGTCCCTCCTCCGGAGGGAGCCGCGGAACCGACCTCGGGCTGCGCGGCGCTGGCGCTGGCGGCGATCGCCGGCGGGACGCTGACGGCAGCGGGTCTCCTCGCGGCGATCCTGTACGCCGAAGCGAACCGCCCGCCGGCGCCGGGCGCGGTCAGCTACGGACAGGCCGTCGTGCTGATCTCCCTCCCGCTGGTGATCCTATGGGGCGCGGCGGTCGGCGCCGGGGCGGGGCTGTTCGCCGCGGGCGAGCGGTGGGTCGGGGCGGGCGTGCAACTGCTCGCCGCAGCGACGGGGACGCTCGCGTTCCACCGCCTGCGGGCGGCCGACGTGGCGAGGAACGGGCCGGACGTCAGCCAGACGGTTCTCTATGACGCCCCGGTCGCGGTGGGGCTGGCGGTCGGGGTTTTGGCGGCGGCGGTCTGTGTGGGGGCGGCGGTCGTCCGCAGGGCGAGGCGTTGAGGACGATCCCGCCGCACGTGCAGGTCACGCTCTGCCGCACGCTGGCCGTCACGGCCGCGGTCGCGGCGCCGCTGTGGTTCGGCGCCATGGCGTATTCGCTGCTGGCCGGGAACCGGAAAGCGAACTTGTGGATGGCGGAGGCGATGGGCACGCCCGGTGGGATCATCGCGGGGTTGGTCCTCTGGCTGCTGTTCGCCCTGCCGTACGGGCCGCTGTTCTTCGTGCTGCCGCTCAACGGGCGGTTCACACGGCGGGAGAAGTGGCTCTGGTTCGGGGCGATGATCGCGGCCGGCTTCGTCGCGCTGGGGCACGCCGCGTTCGCGGCCTTCTGGTGGACGCTCGCCGGGCGGATGGAGCGGGGCGAGAGGGCCCGGCCGCTCCGCCGCGGGAGCGTCCCGGACGCTTGAAGCGTCCGGGACGCGGCGGTCGCTCGCGCCGTTCGGGCTGCGAACGGCGACACCCCGCGCCCGCGGCGGGGTTGGAACGGGTACACTCGTTCGCTCGCCCCCCTCCGCTCGGAGCCCGCCCCGATGTCCAGCCGCCGCCGCTTTCTGACCACGTCCCTCCAGGCGGGGCTCGCCGCCGGCGGGGGGCTGTTGCTCGCCGAGCGGTTGTGGCACACCCCCGGCGCCTTCGCGGAGGAGCTCGAAAAGACCCTGTCCCGCACCCCCCGGCAGACCGAGGGGCCGTTCTACCCGGACAAGTTGCCGCTCGACACGGACAACGACCTGCTCCGCCTGAACGACGCCAGCACCCCGGCCCTCGGCGAAGTCACCCACCTCACCGGGCAGGTGCTGACCCAGGCCGGCGAGCCGGTCCGCGGGGCGACGGTCGAGATCTGGCAGTGCGACGCCAACGGCAACTACATCCACACCCGCGGGGCCTCCAACGAGAACCGCGACGGCGGCTTCCAGGGCTTCGGCCGGTTCCTGACGGACGCCCAGGGCCGCTACTACTTCCGCACGATCAAGCCGGTCCCGTACCCCGGCCGCACCCCGCACATCCACGTCGCCGTCAACAAGGGCGACAACCGCCTGCTGACGACGCAGTGTTATATTAAAGGCCACGAGCAGAACGCCCGCGACGGCGTGATGCGGAGCACGACCGAGGCCGAGCGCGACCTGCTGATGGTCCCCTGGGAGCCGGTCGCGGGCAGCGCCGCCGGCGAATGGCAGGCGCAGTTCGACCTCGTGCTGGGCGCGATGACCGACGAGGGCCCGGAGCAAAACCCCGGCGGCCGCCGCCAGCCCCGCGGCCGGCGGGGGTGAAGGCGCTCGCACCGAGAATAGAGAAACGGCCCGTTAATGTCTGAGCTTTCGGACGAGACCGTCGTGGTGCTCCGGCGGGCGGGCTGGCACCCCGGTCGGGCGGTCGACGTGTCGGTGTACGTCGCCGATTATAAGAAGGTCGGGTACTCCGATTTCGAGGCGGCGATCCATTTTCTCAGCGAGTTCGGCGGACTGCGCCTAATGTTTCCTAATTCGCACGACCTGTCGCTAAACACGGACTGTAATTTCGACGTCGAGCGAGCCGCGATGCTCGGGCCCGAGTGGTTCGAGCATTACGCGGAGCACCTCGGCGAAGAGGTTGTGCCGATCGGACAGGCTCACTCCAACCACATGGACCTGCTGATGACGAGTAGCGGGCGAGTGTATGCCTGTACGGAGGCTTTGCTTTGCTATTTGGGCGTCGACGGAATGTCGGCCCTGAATCTCCTGTGCGAGGGCCGCAAAAAAGACTGCGAGAACATTCCTTTGTAGCTCGGACGGTCGGCGGCGGGCACCATGTTCTCATCGTCGGACGCCATGCTCTCACCGCGGCGAGTGCGATGCCGGTCGTCTCGCCGACCCGGCCCGCCGCGGGGTGGGCATGGAGTGCGGCGCCCGATCGTTCCGGGCCGGGCCGCGTCGTTCGCATGCTCACCCGCCTCCGCTGCGCTGACGCTCCGCTCCGGCGTGAGGGCAGCGCACACGGGCACGCTTGGCGTGCGGTGATCCGGCGGCGGCGGGGGGCGTTGCGTCGCGGGGCGGGTTGCCGCACGATTCGCCGCCCCCGTTCTCCCCCGTTGCCGGTTCGCCGTGCCCACGCCCGCCGAGGTTCGTCAGCAGGCCACGCTGGATCTGATCGTCTCGCCGTGGACGCTCGGGCCGGCGCTGTTGGGCGGGACGGCCCTGGCCGTCGGGTGGGCCGGCGGGGACCCGACCTGGCTGTTCGCCGGCGTCGGCGGGCTGCTGGCCGGCGGGGGGATGCTGGCGACCCGGTGGCTCACCCAGCTGGAGGCCGTCACGCAGAACGCCTGGCGGAAGCTGATCGATCAGGAGAAGGCCGCCAAGGAAACGGAGCTCGACAAGCTCGACCGGGCCCTGCAACGCGACGGCGACCCCTCCTCCCAAAAACTGCTCCGGGCCCTGCGGCAGATCCGCGACGGACTGGAGCGGGACGAAGCGGAAGGCAAGCTCGGCGGGGCCGGGGGGATCGTGAAGGACCGGGCCGAGGAGGTGTTCGCCGCCTGCGTCGCCCAGTTGCGGCACAGCCTGGAGTTGGACGAGACCGCCCGCACGCTCGCCGGCCCGGCCCGCAAGGAGCTGCGGGCCGACCGGCAGGCGATTCTCAAAGAGGTCTCCGAGACCGTCCGCCACCTCGCCCGCACCGTCAGCGAGGTGCGGGAGGCCCCCGTCAAACGGAAGGAGGGCGACCTGGGCCGCCTGCGGGCCGAACTGGACGCCACCATGGAAGTCGCCCGCCGCACCGAAGCCCGCCTGAACGAACTCGACCCGGGCTCGGGACGGGTGCGGGAGTGAGGGGATGAGCGACGGCGGATTTGGGATGTGGGATGCGGAAGTACGTCGCCGCTGGCGTCCGACATCCCCGATCCCGCATCCCTTTCGCCCCCCGCGGCGCTTTTGCACACTCGCGGCGTGAACCGCCTTTGCCCGCCGGGCGTTCCCGCTCGCACACGTCCCGCCCTCCCACCGTCCTCGACCCATGTTCGGCGCCCTCGGCCGTCTGCTCCGCTCCATCGGCTACCTGTTCACCGGCAAGATGGACAAGGCCGGCGAGGGGCTGCGGTCCAACCCCGACGTCATCAAAGCGAACTACGACCGGATCGTCCGCGAGAAACGCAGCCGCATCAACACCTATAAAGACGCGATCGCCGGGATGATCGCCCAGGAGGAGTCCAAAAAGCAGCGGCTCCAAACGCTGGTCGGCGAGATTGAAAAGCTGGAGCAGCTCAAGGCCGGCGCCGCGGCGAAGGCCCGCAAGGTCGCCCAGAGCCACAACGGCGACGCGGAGGCGGTCAAAAAGGACCCCGAATACCTCAAGTGCAGTGCCGCCTTTAAAGACTTCAGCTCCACCCTGCAGGAAAAGCAGGACCGCGCCGCGGAGATCGAGGCGGACCTGGAGCAGCTCGTCACCAACGTCGAGGGCCACAAAACGCAGATCCAGTCGCTGATGCGCGAATTGGACCAGCTGAAGGAGGAAAAGCACGACGCCGTCGCCGACGTGATGAGCGCCCAGGAGGAAAAGCAGCTCGCCGATATGATGACCGGCCTCGCCGAGGATCGGACCGGCGAGGAGCTGCGGGAACTCCGCGAGCTGCGGAACAAGGCCAAGGCGAACGCCCGCATCAGTCGGGAGGTCGCCGGGCTGGACGCCCAGAAGGCCGAGGACGACTTCCTCGCCTACGCCCAGGCCGACGCCGCCGAGGACGAATTCGACGCCCTCATCGGCCTCAGCCAGGAGGCCGACGGCGCCCCGGCGGTCAACGAGGCCCCGGTCAAAACCAGTATCCCCGAAAGCTGAACCGGAAGATCGGACGGTCCGCCCGGCGATCCGAGGCGGCGGTTCGTGCGTTGTCCCCCCACGCGTTTCCCCCCGCACTTCCCCCCGAGGACGCTCCGATGATCTCCCGCTGGTCCCCCCGCCTGCTGGCCGCCCTCGCCGCCGGCCTGGCCGTCGCGCTGCCCGGCTGCTCCTCCGACAAGGACGAGCCCGTCCGGCCCGGCGCCGTCCCGCCCGCGACCGCCGACGCCGACACGCCGGTCTTCTCCCTCGCCTGGAGCGAATACCCCTCCTGGAGCGCCTTCGGCGTGGCCGAGGGCGAGGGGCTGATCGACGGCGCCCAGGGTTCCATGGGCGAGATGGAGCAGAAGTGGGACGTGGACGTGGTCCTCAAACAGGCGGACTACGACCCCTGCCTGGGCCTGTACGCCGACGGGCAGGTCGACGCGGTCTGCATCACCAACATCGACATCCTCCCGCTGGCCGGCGGCCGCCCGGCGGTCGTCGCCTTCCCGACCAGCACGAGCGTGGGCGGCGACGCCGTGCTGGCCGTGGGCGTGGACGACGTCGCCGGTTTGAAGGCCGTCGACACCCGCGGGCTGGAGGCGACCGTCTCTCAGTACGTCTTCCGGCGCTGCCTGGAGGAACGCGGCGAGAACCCGATGGACTACCCGTATAAATCCATGGACCCCGCCGAGGCCGCCCGGGCCTTGCAGGACGGCCAGATTAAGAGTTGCTGCGTCTGGAACCCGTTCCTGCTCTCCGCCGAGAAGAACACGCCGAACGCCCAACGGCTGATGGACTCCTCGGAGATTCCGGAAGAAGTCATCGACCTGGTGGCGATCGGCAAAGACAGCCTCGCCAAAGAAGGCGGCGACCGCTTCGCCGCCTGCCTCGCGGAGACCTTCCACGCCTTCAACACGAAATTGAACGCCGACGACGACCTGAAGGTCGCCCTCGGCGAGCGCGTCGGCATGAAGCTGAGCCTGGAGGAGATGAACACGGTCATGGAGCAGTCCCGCTTCTACGCCACCGCCGAGGAGGCGAAGGCGTTGATGACCAAGGCGGAGTTCGCCGAGCAGACCATGCCCAAGGTCGCCGAGTTCACCGCGAACCACACCGGCGCCGACGCTCCGAGCTACGGCTTCGAGGACGACGCTGCGGCGTTGAACTTCACCACCCAGTACCTCGACCTGGAAACGGCCGGCCCGGCCGAATAGGGGCGAACGGCGTGAG